>SKVX01000037.1 GCA_007129225.1 Halomonas sp. | reverse complement strand
TCATCCACCAGCGCCTTGCCATACTGCCAGGCCAGCATCAACAGGATGCCCACGATGACCAACCACGTCGCGGCAAGACCGGCAAGCAGTCGCCCCCGCAGGGAGCAGAGGAATCGAGTCAATGCTTCCATCCGAACCGATATGCGCAACGCGTTCCCCTTTGGCGATATAATCGGGAGTCGAGCGATCCATCCACCGTTAATGACGCCGAGCCTGAAACCCCACCCTTGGCGACCCTGCCTCAGGGAACGAATTCTTTCCTCTTGTATCGGCACCCCATTTCCGAACTTGATACTCGCGCAGGCGTCAACACCAAATGATTATTGGTTTTTTGAGGGCAACCCCGAATTTTACCTTGCTCAGCGCTAAAGTCTGGGCGTCTTATGACGATACTCTTTAATGTCAACGTCGAAACCCACCTCGACGTTTCAACCAATGCAGCAGGGGCTGGGAAAGCAAATCGATGAGTCCACACGGAAAACGCCCACCAGGCGGCAGGGTCAGCCCCCTGGCCCAACACCCTGCACGGCTCATACAGAGCGCGTTCGAGCAGGGGCAGACCGGCATGGTCCTGACCGATGCCGCCGGGCTCATCGTCCTGGCCAATGACGCCTTCTGCCGAATTGCCGGCTGCGAGCGCAGCGAGGTCGCAGGCTGGCCGGTCGAGCACTTCTTCCTCTCCTTGCGGACACCCTCGATGCTGGCTTCGGACACGAACGCCGAGGAGCCCACTTCCTGGCAACAGGAGGTGCTTTGTCGGCGTGACGACGGTGAGTCGATGCCCGTCCTGATGACCGTGGATGGCCTGCTCGATGAGCGCCAGCGCCCACACCATTACCTGCGCACCTTTGTCAGCCTCGCCACACCCACCGGCATGCAGCTCGGCGACAGGCACTGGGTCCACGTTGACCCGATGACGGGCCTGCCCAACTGGCTGCTGCTGCGGGATCGGCTCAATCACGCCCTGGCCCAGGCGGAACGCGCCGAGAACGGGCTTGCCGTTCTGTTCATCGACATCGATCGATTCAAGGCGGTCAATGACGCCGTCGGTCATGTGGAAGGCGACCGGCTGCTGGGCGAGCTGGCCCAGCGTCTGCAGAAGGCGCTACGCAGCCGGGACACCCTGGCCAGACTGGGTGGCGACCAGTTTATCGTGCTGCTGGAAAAGGATGGCACGGCAGAGTCCGCCCAGGTGGTGACGGAGCGGCTTCAGGAAGCGCTGGAGCCGCCTTTCCTTTCCGGGAATCGGTACCTGCTGTTGACGGCTTCCATCGGCATCGCGCTCTACCCGACCGACGCCCAGGATGAGGAGGCGTTGATCACCACGGCGCGCAGCGCCATGTATTCGGCCCGCAAGAAGGGCCCGGGGCGCCTGGCCTTTGTCGATCACCGATTGACCACAAAGCTGAAGGAGAAGCATCGGCTCGAGAGCCGGCTGAGCGAGGCCATTCACCTCCCCGAGCGCCATTTTCAGCTCTACTTCCAGCCTGAAATCGATGTCGATACCGGCTGCTGCATCGGCCTGGAAGCCGCCATTCGCTGGCGACATCCCAAGCAGTGGCAGCAACCGCCCGAAGCCTTCCTCGACACCATCTGTCGCCTGGGCCTGGGTATTCGTCTTGATCGCTGGGTGATACAGAGCGTCATCGCCCATCACCTGGGCTGGCTGCAAAGCGGTTCATCGCTCGGCGAACTGCCCGTATCGATCCGTCTCTGCGAGTCACATCTGGTACACGACACCTTCGACCGCAGACCGCTCGACCACTTCCTGCGCCTTCAGCGACTCGAGTCTCTGGCCTGGATGACCCTGCAGGTCCCTGGAAAGGGGTTGTCCAGCAACCTGGACGGCGCGTCCCATATGCTCAAGCGACTCGAGCGACTCGGCGTGCGGCTCTCCATCGATGGGCTGGGTACCGAGCCCCTCGACCTCGCCTGGCTATCTCGCCTGCCCTTCGCCAGAGCCAGGATCAGTGCCAGCCTGGCCAGAGCCCCCCAGCAGGATGAGCGCAACCTGGTGGAAGCGCTTTGCCGCCTCCTGCAGGCACTCCATATCGAGCCGGCGATCATCGACATCGATGACCAGGCCATGGCCTCCACCGTGAGCCATCTTTCCAGCAAGCTTGTACAGGGCGATTACTATTGCCCCGCCCTGCCGGCCGAGGAGCTGGACCAGTGGCTAACCGAACGCCACTCAGCCCGCTGCTAGCCCATGACTACCCACTCTGATACGGGTTGGGCACGGTGGGATAGCGAGCCGGATAGGCCTCCATGAAGGCGTGGGCGACCCGCAACACCCGAGTGTCGTCGTGCTTCCCCCCCGCCAGCTGGAAACCGACGGGCAGGCCGGCATCGGTGAAGCCGCAGGGCACCGATGCCGCAGGCTGCTGACTGAGGTTGAAAGGATAGGAAAACGGCGCCCACTCCTCCCAGTCCCGCATGTCACTACCAGGCGGAACGTTGTGCAAAAGCTCGAAGGGTGAGATGGCGACCGAAGGCGTCATCACCAGATGGTACTGCTGGTTGAAGTACTCCAGCTGCTGGGTCAGGAGCGCCCGGCCACGCAGGGCGCGAAACAGTTCCAGCGCACGCCACTGCTCGGCCCGCTTGGCATCGGATACCATGCCCGGATCCAGCAGCTCCCGATTGCGCTCATCCATTTCGTCGTAGACGGCCAGTGACGCCGTAAACCAGAGCTTGTTGAAGATATCCAGCGGCGATTCGAAGCCGGGATCGACCTCTTCGACGGTAGCACCGAGAGCTTCCAGCTTGTGGGCAGCCGCGCGCACCCGCTCGGCGACGTCGCGATCCACCCTGGCATAGCCCAGGTCCGGTGAGTAGGCGATGCGCAGCCCCTGCAGTCCCTGGCCAATCTCTTCGCCCCAATCGTCGGGCTGGCCTCGAGTGGCATAGGGGTCACGATAGTCGTAGCGCCCGATGACGTTGAGCATGCTCACCGCATCGGTGACGGTACGGGTCAGGGGACCGATGTGCGACAGGGTCGGTTCCTCCGAGGGGGGCCACTGGGGCGTCCAGCCAAAGGTGGGCTTGAAGCCGAACACACCGGTGAAGGCGGCGGGAATACGGATCGATCCACCCGAATCCCCACCCTGGTGCAGCACACCCATGTTCAGCGCGGCGGCGACGGCGGCCCCTCCCGAAGAACCGCCGGGGGTCAGGCGGGTATCCCAGGGATTGGCCGTCGCACCATGCACCCGGTTGTCGGTGACCGCCTTCCAGCCGAACTCCGGCGTATTGGTCTTGCCGAGTATCACGGCGCCCGCCTCCTTCAACAAACGAGTCGGTGGTGAATCACGCTCACAGGGTGTATCGGGCTCGGTCAAGGACCCTTTCCTGGCCGGCATGCCGGCGACTTCGGTCAGATCCTTGAGTGAAACCGGCACGCCATCGATGGGACTCAGTGGCCTCCCCTGCCCCCAGCGGCGAGCCGAGGCATGGGCGGCGGCCTCTGCCCCCTCCCGATCGACATGAACGTAGGCATTGACCTCGCCGTTGAAACGATCAATACGATCAAGAGCGGCTCTTGCGGCCTCCAGCGGGGAAGCCTTCTGCGATTCGAAGAGACGTCGCAGCTGGCCGGCATCCATGATTCCCAGATCGGTATCGCTCACACGGACCTCCCTTTTTTCCAGTGAGTCCGTATAGAGTGTGGGGAAATTCCGGCATATGACAAGCAGATGCGAAAAAGCCGCCTGACGCATAGCGTCAGGCGGCTTTTCCTATATTCGATGGTGGAGCCTAGCGGGATCGAACCGCTGACCTCAACACTGCCAGTGTTGCGCTCTCCCAGCTGAGCTAAGGCCCCACGTTGCTGCTCTCGCAAGAACGAGGCGAATAATACCGACCACTGCCTGGCCAGTCAACCTCACCCTTGTCAGTTTTCACGCCCCGTTGACGGTAACGTCTAGTATGGGCACTACGCCAATTTCCCTTGGCCGACGAGTGTGGCAAGCTTGGTGGATTAAAGACCATCCGCTCTCTTCACGGACGCTTCCGTGATCAACAGCAATGACGAGGAACGTCAGCCTTGATCAAGGTTCTCATTGTCGACGACCATCACCTGGTTCGCACCAGTCTCGCTCGCCTGTTGGATGAGGAGGAGGACATCGACGTGGTCGGCGAGGCTGCCAG
Organism: Halomonas sp.; assembly: GCA_007129225.1. Taxonomy (GTDB): domain Bacteria; phylum Pseudomonadota; class Gammaproteobacteria; order Pseudomonadales; family Halomonadaceae; genus Halomonas. Next base: position 3,387 of record SKVX01000037.1, on the reverse strand, counting down.
CGGCGAGGAAGCCATCACCCTGAGCCGCAAGCTGGACCCGGATGTAGTGCTGATGGACCTGCGCATGCCGGGAATTGGCGGCCTGGAGGCGACGCGCAAGATCATGCGCAATAGCGCCGACATTCATGTACTGGCCCTTACCGGCTTCATGGAAGACAATTTCGCCCAGCGCCTGCTGGAAGCGGGAGCCGGGGGCTTTATCAGCAAGGACACCCAGGTCCCGGATATGGTCGACGCGATCCGCAGCGTATTTGCCGGTCACCGCTATATCAGCCCGGATATCGCCCAGCGCCTGGTGCTGTCACGGTTCGACTCGGAAGAGAACCCCTTCGACCAGCTCTCCCAGCGCGAGCTGCAGGTGGCGATGATGATCGTCAACTGCCAGCGTGTCTCGGAGATATCAGACCGCCTCTTCCTCAGCCCGAAAACCGTCAACACCTATCGCTACCGAATCTTCGAAAAGCTGGGCGTGCAGACCGACGTCGAGCTTACCCACCTGGGCCTGAAACATGGCCTGGTCGATGGGTTCGATACCGTCAGCTGAGGCGAACAATTTGGTAAGCTTAGGGCTCACGCCCCGGCCAGTCCCAAGATGACCTTCGACTCCCGACAGTTTCTCGCCCACCTGTCCCAAGCCCCGGGCATCTACCGCATGCTCGACGAACGGGGCGATACACTCTATGTCGGCAAGGCCAAGCGCCTGAAGGCGCGCTTGTCGAGCTATTTTCGCGGCACCCTCAATGCCAAGACACAGGCCATGGTCGGTCGTATCGCGGACGTTCAGGTCACCGTAACCCGCAGCGAGATCGAAGCGCTGCTGCTCGAGCAGACCCTGATCAAGGAGCTGCGTCCGCCCTACAACATCCTGCTTCGCGACGACAAGTCCTATCCCTTCGTATTCGTCACCGACCGCCATCCCTACCCGGCGCTCGAATATAAACGGGCCAGGCGGCGCCACGAGGACGGTCGCTATCTCGGCCCCTACCCCAGCAGCGGTGCGGTACGCGAAAGCCTGTCGCTGATGCAGAAGATCTTTCGCATCCGCAACTGCGAGGACAGCGTCTTCGCGCACCGCACCCGGCCCTGCCTGCAGTACCAGATTCAGCGCTGCAGCGCCCCCTGCGTCGGCTATATCAGCGAGGCCGACTATCGTCGCGATCTCGAGCATGCCGTCATGTGCCTGGAGGGTCGCAGCGAGCAGGTCACTAGCGAGCTGACCGAGGCCATGGAGACTGCCAGCCGGGACCTCGCCTTCGAGGATGCCGCCCGCCTGCGTGACCAGGTGCAGCATCTGCGCCAACTCCAGCAGCGCCAGTTCGTCGACACCGAAGGCGGCGACGCCGACATCTTTGCCGTGGCGGAGCGCGAAGACTCGCTGTGTATCTCGGTGCTGGCCGTGCGCCAGGGTCGCCTGCTCGGTGCCCGTCATCACAAGCCCGGCAACAGCCTCGGCCTGGCGGCCGGCGACCTGCTGGCGGAGTTCATCAGCCAGTATTACCTGGGCCAGGGCCGGGAAATTCCTCGGGAAGTGATCACCAGCCTGCCGCTTGCCGATGCCGATATCCTGGAAAGTGCACTGGCGGCTCGCGCCGAGCGCCGTGTTCGACTGGCGTACAGCGTGCGCGGCCATCGCCACCAGTGGCTCGAACTCGCGCGCACCAACGCCGAACAGCAGCTGGCCGGCCAACTGGCCAGCCAGGCCCAACTCACACACCGCTTCGATGCGCTGCGTGACGCTCTCGCACTCTCTCAGGCACCGCAGCGGCTGGAGTGCTTCGATATCAGCCACAGCCATGGCGAGGCTACCGTGGCCTCCTGCGTGGTATTCGACCAGAATGGGCCACGAAAATCGGACTACCGGCGCTTCAATATCGAAGGCGTGGCGGCCGGTGACGATTATGCCGCCATGCGCCAGGCGCTGAGCCGACGCTTCCGCCGCCTCGCCGAAGGGGAAGGCGTGACGCCGGATATCCTGCTGGTGGATGGCGGCAAGGGGCAGTTGAACCAGGCCCGCGATGTACTGTCCGAGCTGGGGCTCGAGCATGTCCTGTTGCTGGGGGTGGCCAAGGGCACCACACGCCGGGCCGGCCTGGAGACCCTGTTCGTGGAAACCGTCGATCGCACGCTCGACCTGGATGGCGCCTCACCGGCCCTGCACCTCATCCAGCATGTGCGCGACGAGGCCCACCGCTTCGCCATCACCGGACATCGCAACCGGCGCGACAAGACGAGGCGCAGCTCCACACTGGAAGATATCGAAGGCATCGGCCCCAAGCGCCGTCGGGAGCTGTTGCGCTTCTTCGGCGGCCTGCAGGGTGTCAAGCAGGCCAGCCGCGAGGAGCTGGCCAGGGTTCCCGGCATCAGCGCCACCCTGGCCGACACGATTCATCGTTCGCTGCATGGATGAAAGGACCCACTGCGGATAGAATGGTGGCCTTCTCGGTAACCCTGACCTCAGGCAAGGATCCCCCTGTCAATGAACATCCCCAACATCCTGACGCTGGCTAGAATCGCCTTCATCCCGCTGCTGGTGGTGTTCTTCTATCTACCCTTCTCCTGGAGCATGCCGGTTGCCGCCGGCCTGTTTGCCCTGGCGGCGATGACGGATTGGCTCGACGGCTACCTGGCACGCCGCTGGGACCAGGCCACCCCCTTCGGCGCCTTTCTCGACCCGGTGGCCGACAAGCTGATGGTTGCCGTCGCCCTGGCCCTGCTGATCGAGCGTTTCGACAGCGTGTGGCTGACGCTGCCGGCGCTGGTGATCATCGGCCGCGAGATCGTCATCTCGGCGCTGCGGGAGTGGATGGCCGAAATGGGCAAGCGCGGCAGTGTCGCCGTCTCCTGGCTGGGCAAGGTCAAGACCACCCTGCAGATGATCGCCCTGCTGCTGCTATTGGCTTTTCCGCCGGGCACCCAGCTCGCCCTTCTCGGCATTGCCACGCTCTACGTCGCGGCCATCCTGACCCTCTGGTCCATGGTGCTCTACCTGCGCTCCGCCTGGCCGCACTTGAGCCGATCCATGTAGCAGGAAAGGCCAACAAGTAATTGACAGAAACGACCTTATCCGTATAATTCGCTCTCGAGTCGAGCGGGAATAGCTCAGTGGTAGAGCATCGCCTTGCCAAGGCGAGGGTCGGGAGTTCGAATCTCCTTTCCCGCTCCATACGACTCATTGAGGCTGGATGGCAGAGTGGTTATGCAGCGGACTGCAACTCCGTGTACGCCGGTTCGATTCCGACTCCAGCCTCCATTTTTCCCTTCAGTTGTCTGCTCGAATCCCGTGCCGCCCGGATGGCGAAATTGGTAGACGCAAGAGACTTAAAATCTCTCGGTGGCAACACCGTGCCGGTTCGAGCCCGGCTCCGGGCACCAGACTCTTCGCTATCC
>SKVX01000296.1 GCA_007129225.1 Halomonas sp. | reverse complement strand
GTTCCCGGCGCAGCACCAAGCGCACGGCGCTGATCGAGAAGCAGGGCCAGACCGGCCAGGTGCGCCTGACGCCGAGCGGCCGCCAGGCGGTGACGCTGGCCAGCCAGGTCGAGGACCTGCTCTATTCCGAATACGATGCCGCCAAGGTGCTTGCGGCGCTGGCACGCGGCGATTTCGCCCGCATCCCCGATATCACCAACCAGATCCTGCTGGCCATTCGCGGCCTGACCCAGGAGCTGCGCCGGGTGCGCGAGAATCCTACCCGTGAGGGCAAGCTGACCGCGCTGCTCGACAATGAGCGCCACTACCACAATGCGCTCTCCAGCATTCAGCAAACCCTTCTCGACGGCCGTGCCCAACTGACGACCCCCAAACTCATGGAGCGCTTCGACGCCTGGCGGGAGCAGCAGCCCGACGAATGGGACCTGCGCGTGCTCTCCGGCGCCATCGGCCGTGTGCTGACCGCCATCGAGAACCTGTCGCGGCGACTCTCGGAATTGCTGGCCGATATTGCCGAGGGGCGTATCCAGTCCATGGGCGTGGTCGATTTTCAGGACATGGCGCGGCAGTTGCTGGCCGCACCCGTATCGCCACGGCTGCAGGATGCGGTCGTGCGCCGGATGATGCCGCTGCATGCCCAGGCGGTGTTTCCCCGCCTGGCGCCGCTGGTGCCCCTGCTGGAGAGCCGTCGCGCCGAGGCGAGCCACGCCGCGCTGGTCTTCGACGAACAGCACGATGCCAGGCCGGAAGACCCGATGCTGGCGCGCTTCCTCGAGGCCCGCGGCCCGGCATTGCGTGAACGGATCCACCAAGCACCGCTGTCATTGCCCGAGGCGCTGGAAGAGGGCTGGCACCACTTCGAGGAGGGCGACTGCCTGGCGCAGCTTCTCAACACCTTCGTCGATACCGAATTGCTCGATCGCCGTCTCACGGTGGGCATCGAGGGGAAGCCCTTCGCGTTGCTGCTGGCCGATGGCCGGCGTATCGACGGTGCGGTGACCCCCTCGCTGGGCTTTTTTCAGGCGCCGCTTTCTACGACGCCCGGAGCCGCGTCAGGCACGCCGCTCTCTAGGGCGCCTGAAGGCGCGTCCGGCGATGAACACCCTGCTCCCGGCGATGAATACAGCGCTACCAACCGAATCGATCAGGACGAGCCCGTATGAACATGACCGAAATGGGCGAGGTCGTCGCCTACCTGCTGCGCTATCGCTGCGCCGAGCGCCTGCCCGGCAACGGCCGCAAGCGGCGTGCCGCGCGTGAAGGACAGCTCTCCGAGCGCGATGTCTGCGCGCTGATCGATGATGCCGGCGACGTCGAGCGTGAAGGGCTGCGCGACTTCCTTGCCGGCCAGGGGCTGCGGCTCAAGGTGTTCGAGACCGGCGACTACCCCGGCATCGCCCCCGGCTCGCGCTACTACGCGCTGCTGCCGGACCCGGAGCTGGAGCAGCCGCCGCTCTATACCCGCGAGCCGGTATTCGAGGCGCTCAAGCTGCGCCAGGAGAGTCGGGCAGAGTTGGCCCAGTGGTACCTGCAGCTCTGGCTGCTGATGCACACCCTGCTCTATACCCGCTACAACCGGGCGCTCTCCGACGTCAGCCGCTACCAGGAGGCCACCTTCAGCGGGGTGGAGCTGGCCGAGCTGATGCGCGAACAGCTCGAAGCGCTGCGTGCCCTGGGCGAGGCGGCGCCGGAGACGAGCCGCGGGCTGCTTGAGGAGCGCGGCGAGGACATCACTCGACGGGTACGCGCCTTCATCGAGCTGCAGGTCCGGGCCGGCTTGCTGGAGAGCCCGCGGGATTCCGGCGAGGTACCGGCCGTGGACCCCGACGGCGAGAGCGTGGGCGAGGTCTGGCAGCAGACGCTGCTTGGCGCCCTGGAGAGCGAACAGATCGGCATCCATCAGCTCGGCCATCTTCAGGCACTGGCCAGGGGGCTGGCGGAAGCGCCGGGTGACGAACCGGACAATGCCAGTCACGAGAGTGGCATCGAGAGCGCAGGTCACGACGAGGAGGCCACCGCATGAGCGTGATCAACCGTATCGAGATCGCCAACCTGCTCAACAAGCATGGTGATGTCGCCTCGCCTTGGGATGCCAAGATGCGTCACCTGCTGCTCGACCTGCGCGGCCAGTCCAGCGCCATCAGCATGGAGAACGGCTTCGGCAAGACCACCCTGGCCGAGGCGCTGATCGGGCTGCTCTCCCGGGATCGCACCCTGCTGGCGCGCACCCGGCGCAAGTGCACCCCCTCGTCGGTATCGGGCGAAGGGCGCAGTTGGAGTCACCTGCGGGTGGAGTTTCGCTCCCGCAGCGGCGGTGCCCGCCAGGACGACATGCTGGCCGCCGCCGGCGAGGAGGTCGCCGGTGAGACCTTCGTGTTCGGCTTCTACGGCTACAGCGACGGCAGCGGGCTCTCCTTCTATCACTATGCCGGGCGGCTGGAGGACATTCCGGTCCATCACCTGACCCGGGACGGCAAGCTTGCCCTTTACGCCAACAGCGATATCAAGGCCGCCATGGGTCAGCGCGGCGTACGCCTGACCCACAACCGCGAGGAGTGGCTGGAGGCGGTGGGCGCGCATGTCTCCCGGCGCGAGCTCGCCCAGCTTGCCGCCTTCCAGAAGGAGGGCGGCGCCGACAAGAGCCAGATCTTCAATGCCATCAAGCCCCGCCAGGGCGAGAAGGCGGATCAGGCCTTCTTCTTCGAGGTGCTGGCCCCCGAGATCCTCTCCGGTGCCACCCGCGGCGAGACCGACGAGAGCGAGGAGCTGATCGAGGAGGTGATCCTCAACTCCGGTACCAACATCACCGAGCTGCGCCACCGGCTCGAGGAGGCCGAGAGCGACCAGCGTCGTGCCAGCGACAAGGTTGAGCGCCTGTCCGCCCTCAAGGGCCAGGGCGAAACGCTGCGCGCCGCTCGTGACCAGCTGCTCGAGCTTGATCGCGGCCTGGCGGCCAGCGAGGCCCTGCTCGGTGGGCAGGTCCTGCTCGGCCTGCCTGGGTTGCCGCGCCGGCCCGCTGCTGTCGATGGTCAGGATGCTGCCGATACAGAGCCGGGCGAGCACGAGACCGTCCAGGGCTTCGCCTGGGCCGTGGGCGATACCGGCCGTCCCCGGGTCTCTACCTGGCTGCTGGCCAGGCTCTCCGGGCTCACCGAACGCGCCGTGCGCCAGGCGCTCTCCGAGCGGGGCGCGCGCCTGGACGTTCACCGCCGCCTGATTCACCTGGCCGAAGCCGACTGGCCGGCGGGCCGGGATATCGGCCATGTGGCCTTCGCGGCCGCCCGCGACTGGCTCGCCGAGAGCCTCGCCTTCAATGACGACAGCGCGCGCTACCGGGCGCTGAGTGCGTTGGACGAGGGCGCCGAGGCATTCGAGGCCCTCGACGGCAACCGCTTCCGCGAGGAGGTAATCGCCGACACCCTCTACCATGAGGAGCTGGGTCGTGACCTGGCCGGGCTGGACGAGCACCGCGATGGCCTGGAGCAGGCCCGCGAGCGGCTCGAGTCGCAGCAGCGGGATTTCGTCGACAACCAGAGCTTCTACACCCAGGCCCTGGCCGAAGGGCTATTCGATGAGGCCGAAATGGAGGCGCCCGAGGCCACCGCAGAGGTGGCTCGGGAGCAGGCGGCATCCGCCAGGCAGGCCTTCAATGCTCACCTCGGGCGCATCGGTGAACTCAAGCAGGTCGCCGCTTGGCACGAGGCCTTCCAGCGCCAGCAGCCGGGTGCCATGCCCGGCGAGCTGTTGCAGGAGAAGCAGGAGCGCGAGGCGGAACTGGAGGAAACCCTGGAGGGGCTTGCCTGTGAGCGCGACGAGGCGACCGTGGCCCTGGAACGGGCCCGCGGCGAACGCGAGCGGCTGAGCGGCGAGCGTGAGCGACTGGCCGGCGAGCAGGGGCTGCTGGCCCGAGGACAGGCACCCTGGCGGGCCTTCGTCGAGGGCTGGCCCAAAGAGGAGATCGGCGGCTTCTGGTCCCGTCGCAAGACCGCCCTGGCCGAACTCGACACCCGCTGCCGTGAGGCCGACCGGCGTCGGCAGGATGCCGAGCGCACCCGGACGCGGCTGGCGCCGCTGGCCCAGGCCGCAAGTCATTACCAGGAATTGCACGTCGACGACGACCCGGTGCATCTGCGCCAGCGCCTGCGCGACCGGGAGCGCACCCTGGCCGACGAACAGCACCGCCTGGAAGCCGAAGAGACTCGGCTGCGGCGACTGCACCGGGCACGGCTCGCCTTCGCCGACAACAGCGAACTGACGCCGGAGGCCTGGTTGCAAGACGCCAAGCGTCGCTATCCACGCCTGCTGCGCGAGGCGGAAACGCTGGAAGACGATATCCAGGCGCGGGAGCGTTATCTGGAAAGCCTGGCCGGCGACCCGCTGGAGCGCCGCGCGGTCGAGGCCGAGGCGCACCGTCTGCTCGACGACACGGGCGTCGCCTGGCAGCCGCTGCACGAGGTTCTCAATCATGCCGACTCCCCGCTGGAGCGGCGGCGTGAATGGCTGGCCCAGGCGGCCGGCCTGTTGTTCGCCCCGGTGGTGGCCGGCGGCGACACGGCGCAGGACGCAGCCGCCGCGTTGATCGAGGCCGGACTCGCCGTACCGGTCTTCGAGGCCGAGCGGCTTTCCTCGTTGCTGGATTGCGGCGAGCCGCCGCTGGGCGCCGTGCAGGGCGTCGAGACCCTGGCGGTGAAGGCCGCCCTGGACCCGAGCTATCTGGAAGCCCTGCGCGAGGCCACCGAGAAACGCCTGGCCGCCGACCGCGAACGGCAGAAGGCGCTGGCGGCCGAGTGCGCTCGTCTCGACCCCCATGGCGAGAGCTATGCCCTGGCACTGGAGGCGCGGGCTGCCGACGAGGAGGGTGTCGAAGCCTTGCTGGAGACGCTGGGGGCGGCCCAGGGCGAGCTGGCTGAAAGCCATGCGGCGCTGGCGCCGCGGCTGACCGATGCGGCACTGGCATGTATCGACGACTTCCAGCGCTACCTGCAGGAGGGGGGCGATCTCGCCCTGGAGGAGGCCGCCGAGGCCAGTCTCGAGGCCGAGACGGCACTGGCCGAGCTGACGCCGGAGCGGCAGCGTGCCACCCGTGAACTGGAGGCCCACGGGCAGACCTGGCTCGCCGCCGAACAGTTCAACGATGCCGGCGGTGTCGAACGGTTGCAGGCGCTGGAAGCACGGCTGGCCGAGCTGGAGCGACACCTGGCCGAGGCCGCGGGCCGACTGGAAGAGGCGGCCGAACGGAGTGAAACGCTGAATCATCAGTATGCTGACGCGGAGGCGCAGCGGCGTCGCATCTTCGGCGATGGCGAGCGCGACCGCCTGCGGGCGCTGGCCGCCTTCGAGGAGGAGGGCGGGGTTGCCTTCATGGCCAGTGCCGCCGAGGTACAGGCCGAACTCGAAGCGGCGCTGACGCAGGCAAGCCGGCGCGCCGACTTCGATTTCAGCCGCATACGGGCCTATCTCGATGTGCGCGATGCCGGCGGTGGCAGCCAGAAGCTGGAGCGTGAGATCGCCCGGGTCAAGCGCGAGCTGGGCGAGACGCGTGACGCGCGCAAGGCCAAGGCCGCCGAGCGCGATGCGGTGGAGGGGCGCCTGAACGATCAGCGTCGTGCCCTGGAGTGGGTCGATCAACTCGCCGTCGACTGGCTGCGTGCGCTGCGGGAACTGCCACAGGGCTGGGCGCGTCGCCTGGCGGCGCTGGAGGACCTGGCCGACGCCAGCCGCTGGCCCCACGACGATGGCGAGCACGAGTCCCGCGATACCGCGCTCGAGACTTGGCATGCCATGGCGGGGGAGGCGTGCGAACTCGATGTCGCCGCCTTGGAAGCCTGCCAGCAAACCCTGCTGGATGCCCTCGGCGAACTCAACCTGGGCGAGCGGGCCCGCAACCGCGAGCGTCAGGCCAAGCAGGTCGAGACGAGCGAGCGGCGGCTGGCAGAGTCCCTCGAGGAGGCGGCCCACAGCCGGCTGTTCAGCGATACCGAGCGGGCACGGCTAGCCATGCTCAAGGGCGCCAGCGCCGCTGCGCTGAACGACCTGCTGGAACTGCACGAGCAGCTCTTCGCCCAGCTTGGCGAGCATCGCCAGCGGGTCGATCGGTTGCACGCTTCCCGCGAACAGATCGAGGGCACCCTGGTCGAGCGTCTCAGCTCGATCATCAGCGATGCCGCCAGTAACCTCGACATTCTTCGGCGGGTGGCCCGCAGCAGCGGTGAGGGCGGCGCCTTCTTCGAGGTCAAGGCGTCGCTGATCGGCCCCGACCAGCTGCGCGAGCTGATCACCACCCTGCTGGCCGATATCGACGAGCATCAGGCGGCCATGCGGCGCCGTGCCGAGCGCGATGGCGGGGTGGTCGACGGCGAATCGCGGCGCCGCGACGACGACCTGCTGCGCCAGATCCGCCGGCGCATCTATCGCGGGCTCTTCCACGATGTCTCGATCCGTCTCAAGCACGATGCCATCCGCCCCCACGGCCGGCTCTTCTCGCTCAACGAGGAGATGTCGGAGGGCCAGCGCGAGGCCGTATCGCTGATGTGGCTGGTCAAGCTCTCGGAGTTCGCCATCGAGCGCGAGCTCCGCGAATTGCCGGGCCACCACAAGCGCCGTGCCCGCAGCAGCCGCGAGAGCGTGATCTTGCTTGACGGGCTATTCTCCAAGCTGTCGCATCGCCGGCTGATCCAGGATTCCCTCGAATCGCTGCGCAACACCCGCGGGCGTTTCCAGATGATCGGCCTGATCCACAACCCCAACTACGAGAACGACCCCGAGATATTTCCCACCTACCTGGTGGGCAGCGTCATCGGCGGCGCCCAGGGGCAGGGCGGCCACGTCATGGTGCGCGACGGTCGCATAACCGCCCCGGAGGACGTGGGCCGCAGTCCGGGCGAAGCCAGCCTGTTCGGCATCTACGTCACCGAAGCGGTGGAGTGAATGACTGGCCGTCAGGCGCCTCGGCGGAGGCTGAAAGGTGGGGGGGTGATCGCGACTACAGGCAACACCGCGGTCGCGAGCTAAAGCTACCTCCAACAATGATTTTTCTTGCGTAGTGGCATGGCTGATCTAGAGTCGCGAGCTGAAGCTGCTCCGACAAGGAGGCAATCGCCTTTCATGGCAGGAAAAAGCAGCTGTTGGAGCGCTGGTTTCCATCGCGACTGGCGCCGTCAGGCGCCCTGGCGGAGGCCGCCACGTTGGCAGTGATCGCGAACGTCGGGCAACACCGCAGGGAGTCCTTCGGCCTCCAGTCGCGAGCTGAAGCTGCTCCGACAGCGGTATGGCACCCTCGGGGGAGAGGATTGCTGTTGGAGCGCTGGTTTCCATCGCGACTGGCGCCGTCAGGCGCCTTGGCTGAGGCTGGAAGGTGGAGGTGATCGCGAACGTCGGGCAACACCGCCGGGAGTCCTTCGGCCTCCAGTCGCGAGCTAAAGCTGCTCCAACAACGGAGTGGCGCCGATGGTGGAGAGAATCGCTGTTGGAGCGCTGGTTTCCATCGCGACTGGCGCCGTCAGGCGCCCTGGCGGAGGCCGCCACGTTGGCAGTGATCGCGAACGTCGGGCAACACC
>SKVX01000412.1 GCA_007129225.1 Halomonas sp. | reverse complement strand
TCCCTGAGCTTTCGATAGCCATAATTCCGTGAATCAAAATCCGGAAACTGCTTCACAATATTGCTACCGACGGCTGCGAGCGGCGCCCAGCCGCTGTCGTCCGAAGAAGACTCGACCGCATTGCGAAGGGAGTTAAAGAGCTTGGTATCTGACTTCAGCTCCCTGGTGGAGCGCCGGACCGCCTCCGGCCCCTCCTCCTCACCTTCGCGCAGCACCTCGGTATAGATAAGCTTGTCGCAGGCCGCGACAATCCGCATCGATCAGGGCCGCAAGGCTGTGATTTTCCACCGTTCATCCATATGTGAAATTCATGGCTTACATTGAGCGCTTCAAGCAGCAGGACATCAATAGCGCATTCCGTCATGTATACGGCTTCTCATGACGTTGTCGACAGCAGCCGTAGTGGAGGCGAAGAATGCGCCGAAATAGTGGTCTAACCTTGCTCCTAGTCGAGCCATTTAACGCGGAGCTTTGCGGCAATTTTGGAGCCGCGGAGCGGCGGAAAATTGGTCGCTGTGCAGCCGCTTGCTAAACGCGCTGATGTACGGCATACTGAACATGTCCAACATCCTGTACGGGAGCAGCCTCATGGATGCCATTAGCTACACAGCCGCTAGAACCAATCTAGCAAAAACCATGGAGCAGGTCTGTGAAGACCATTCTCCTGTGATCATCACCCGAAGCAAGTCACAGTCTGTGGTCATGATCTCTCTTGAGGACTACGAAGCGTTGCAAGAGACCGCCTATCTCCTCCGCGCACCAAAGAATGCCCGTCGTTTGCTGGAATCTGTTGCCGAGCTGGAGCAAGGCGGTGGTCAAGAAAAGGAACTTCTTGAATGAAACTCATCTTCTCCGAGAACGCCTGGGAAGACTACCTGTACTGGCAGAAAACTGACAAAAAAACCCTTAACCGAATCAACAAGCTGATCAAGGAGACCAAGCGAGAACCGTTTGAAGGTGTCGGTAAACCGGAGCCCCTCAAACACAGCCTCGCCGGGTACTGGTCTCGGCGAATCAACGAAGAACATCGAATGGTTTACAAGGTCACTGATGACGCTTTGCTTATCGCTCCGCTTCAGTATCACTACTGATTTAACGCCAGTGGTAAAGCAAGCGAGGCACGAGCACCGACTGCTTGGCATTTTTCGGCATTCAACGCCAGCCTTTCCAATATCCTGGCCCCGATGAAGGTTCATTAGAGCAATGATAAGAAGCGCTACCTCTTCTTCTGCCCCTCGTTAACCCTCGGGAACAGCCGGTGCCAAGCCGCCCTCATCAGGCCATGGCAACCTCCGCCAGCCGTCGATGCGTCGGACCGGAGCTAAAGCTACCTCCAACAATCGTCGATGCAGCCGAATGTGGCTGTTTCAAGTCAACTTCTGGAGAAGTTCCGGCCCATGCAGGGATGGGCCGGAGAAGCACTAGATGGAGTCGCTTCAGTCGCAGGGTACCACGGCGCGGGCGGTGTCCTTGGCCCAGAGTGTCTGGCCATCGGGCGTCGAACCGTGGGCATTCCAGGTTTCGGTCACCTCTACGCAGTAGGAACCGAGATCTTCGACCTGCTTTTCCGGATTCGCCGGACGGTCGTCGCCGATCCGCATGATATCGGGGTTTTCGCTGGTATAGCGTGGGGCTACGGCGTTGGCTCCGCAGCCGGCGACCAGGGCTGTCACCATCAGCAGGGGGAGTGCGTGACGCAGTTTCATCGTATCATCCTCACTAGAATGTGTTGCATTCGTGCGATTATCGGATGATGCGTAACGGGCAATGCGTTGAGTGCTGCCAGGGTAGTCAGTCCATTTGACACACCCGCCAGCAGCCCCACATTCTAAACGAGTGTTCCATTCGCTGCCACCCGGGCTGCCCAGTGCCGGCCACGGGGCTCCTGTCCGTCAGTCCGCCATGCCTGCCCGGTGATGCAGATGACGATCATCTCGGTCAAGGCCGTGTCAGCGGGTGCAGTGGGCGACGAAGATGGCTACAATCGAGGGTCTGATTTTCTTGGGAATTCCAGAGCCGATATGTCGAACTCCACTAGCGCCCCGCGCAAGATCCTGGTCACCAGCGCCCTGCCCTACGCCAACGGCTCGATTCACCTTGGCCACCTGCTGGAGTACATCCAGACCGATATCTGGGTACGCTTCCAGAAGAGCCGTGGCCACGAGTGCCATTACGTCTGTGCCGACGATGCCCATGGCACCGCCATCATGTTGCGTGCAGAGCAGGAGGGAATTACCTCCGAGGCACTGATCGAGCGGGTGTCCCGCGAGCACCAGCAGGATTTTGCCCGCTTCGGCGTGGCGTTCGACAACTATCACTCGACCCACTCCGACGAGAACCGCTACTTCAGCGAGCTGATCTATACCCGGCTTCGCGACAAGGGGCACATCGCCACCCGCGATATCGAGCAGATGTACGATCCGTTGAAGGGGCTGTTCCTGGCCGACCGCTTCATCAAGGGCACCTGCCCCAAGTGCGGCGCCGAGGATCAGTACGGCGACAACTGCGAGGTCTGCAGTGCCACCTACACCCCGGCAGACCTGATCGACCCGGTGTCGGCGATCTCCGGCGCCACCCCGGAGGTACGCAGTTCCACCCACTACTTCTTCAAGCTGCCGGACTTCGCCGACTTCCTCAAGCGCTGGACCCGTAGCGACCATGTCCAGACCCAGATCGGCAACAAGCTGCAGGAGTGGTTCGAGTCCGGCCTCAACGAGTGGGATATCTCCCGCGACGCCCCCTACTTCGGTTTCGAGATTCCCGATGCGCCGGGCAAGTACTTCTACGTCTGGCTCGATGCCCCCATCGGCTATCTCGCCAGCTTCAAGAACCTGTGCGACCGCGAGGGCATCGACTTCGACGCCTACTGGGAGAAGGACAGCAAGGCCGAGGTCTATCACTTCATCGGCAAGGATATCGTCTACTTCCATGCCCTGTTCTGGCCCGCCATGCTGCACGGCGCCGACTTCCGCACGCCCACGGCGGTGAACTGCCACGGCTTCGTGACCGTCAACGGCGCCAAGATGTCGAAGTCGCGCGGCACCTTCATCAAGGCCGCCACCTATGCCGAGCAGCTCAACCCCGAGTACCTGCGCTACTACTTTGCCGCCAAGCTGACCTCAGGGGTCGACGACCTCGACCTGAACCTCGAGGATTTCGCCGCCCGCGTCAACGCGGACCTAGTGGGCAAGGTAGTCAATATCGCCAGTCGCTGCGCCGGCTTCGTCAAGAAGCTGGGGGGCGGGGCGCTGTCAGCCCATTGTTCAGAGCCTGAACTGGTGGCGCGTTTCATCGCCGCCGGTGACGCCATCGCCGACGACTTCGAGGCCCGCGAATTCGGTCGCGCGATTCGCAAGGTGATGGAGCTGGCCGACGAGGCCAATACCTACATTGCCGACAGGGAACCCTGGGTGCTGGCGAAGCAGGAGGGCCGCGACCAGGAGGTGCTGGACATCTGCTCGGTCGGCCTCAACCTGTTCCGTCAGCTCATGGTCTACCTGGCCCCTGTGGTGCCGGCCATGGCCGAACAGGCTCGGCAGTTCCTGCAGCTCGACTCGCTCGACTGGCACAGTCGTCACGAAGTCCTTCTGGGCCACGACATCGCCAAGTTCAAGCCGCTGATGACCCGTGTAGAACGGGAAAAGATCGATGCCATGATCGAGGCATCGAAGGAGGATCTGGTGGAAGAACAGAAGCTCAAGGATGCCCCCAAGGGACCGCTCACCGACGACCCCATCGCCCCGGAGATAACCTTCGACGACTTCACCAAGGTGGATCTCCGCATCGCCCGTATCGCCAAGGCCGATTACGTGGAGGGAGCGGACAAGCTGCTGCAGCTTACCCTGGACCTGAGTGGTGAAACCCGCACCGTCTTTGCCGGTATTCGTGCCGCCTATGCGCCGGAGGCGCTGGAAGGACGCCTCACGGTCATGGTCGCCAACCTGGCACCACGCAAGATGCGCTTCGGCGTCTCGGAAGGCATGGTCCTGGCGGCGGGCAGCGGCGACGGCATCTACCTGCTGTCGCCGGATTCGGGCGCCGAGCCCGGCCAACGCGTGAAGTAACGATCCCGTTCGATGCGCGACCATGCCGCGCATCGAACGCCTGCCTCGCCTCATTCAAGTTCGACCGTTAGCAGCCGATTTGACCGCTAACGTTGCGTCGAACGACTCTTTATGCCCGCAGGCGAGGCCCCATGACACCATCCTTCTCCTCACTCAGTCACCGCTTCTTCCTCGCGCTGGGTGGCGTGCTCTGTCTCGCGCTGCTGGCGTTGGTGCTAGTGGCCCGCTATCAGATCATGCCGATCCTGCTGGAGGACGAAGAGCAGTACGCCAGCAGCGAACTCGACCGGATCGAGCGGGGCATTGGCAGCGAACTGAACCATATGCGGCGCCTGGTGGAGGACTGGGCCTTTTGGGACGACACCTACGACTTCGTTCAGGGCGAACGACCGGAGTATGTCGACTCCAACCTCTATGAGAGCACCCTGGAAACCCTCGATCTCGACCTGATGATCTTTCTCGATGCCCACAATCAGCCCAGTTGGGTGGTGGGGTACAACGACGACGGTGACTTCACCTCATGCCCCGGTAAGGCATCTCCCTGCGACTGGGCCGATACCTATATCGACTTCTTGCAAGCCAGGCTCGAAAGTGACAACGAGGAACCGCAGACCTGGCTGCTCGCCAAGCCCGAACTGGCCATGGCGGCCATGTCGAGCATCTACCAGAGTCGGGAAGAGTCTCCCTCAGCCGGCTGGCTGCTGATGGTGCGCCCTCTCTCGACACCATGGCTCGAACAGCTACGCGACACGACCGGCATCGATCTGAACCTGACCAGCATCGCACACGACAATGACGGGGCTCGCGATCACCTTGAGCGCATATCCGCCAATCGCATGACGGCCAGCCGAGCGGTCGAAGCCATGCCCGACGACCAGCTGATTCTCATTGATACGCTGCTGCCCCGCCAGCGCTATCAGGCCAGCCTGGAAACCTTCCGCTTCGCCCTCTACTGGACAATCGGCGTACTGGTCGTGACCCTGCTGGTAGTGCTGTGGCTCCTTGAGAGAATCGTGCTGGCGCCGATTCGCCAGTTCTCGCACTTCACCCAACGCGTGCATCATGATGCGATACCGCCCCCCATGCCCGCGACCCTGCTGCAGCGTCGCGACGAGATCGGCACCCTGGCCCAGGAGTTTCGTAATCTTCTCGACCATCAGCAGCAGCAGTCCGCCCTGCTGCTCGAATTGTCGCAACATGATTCGTTAACGGGTCTCGCCAACCGTCGCCTGTTCGATGAGCGCCTCGAAAAGGCTATGCACATGGCGCAGGCTTCCGGCCATGAGGTGTCGGCATTGATGATCGATATCGACCACTTCAAGCTCTACAACGATCATTATGGCCATCTTGCCGGCGATGAGTGCCTGATCGCGCTTGCCGAATGCATGAGCAGCCATCTCGGCCGCCAGGACTACCTTGTGGCACGCACCGGAGGCGAGGAGTTCAGCGTGCTGCTGCCGGATACCTCGCTCGAAGCCGCCATCGATCATGGAGAGGCGCTGCGCCTGGCCATCCAGGAGCGGGCACTGCCCCATGCCACCTCGCCGACCGCCACCTCCGTGACGGTGAGCATCGGTGTTGCGAGCTGCCATCCCAGCGCGTTGAATGATCCTACTGCACTGATGAAGGCGGCCGACCAGGCGCTCTACGAGGCAAAGGGGCAAGGACGCAACCGAATACAGGCACAGCAGGCCAACCGGGAGGAGAGCCTGGATGCCTGACGCATCCCATGCGGGTGCCCGGCCCCATCGGGAAGCGTATAATGAGCCACCACGATTCACCGCGGCCCAACAGGAGCGCATGTGACGGGCAACCCATTGCTGATCGAAGCCATAGACGCTCTGCTGCCACAGACCCAGTGCGGCAAGTGCGGCCATCCGGGCTGTCTCCCCTACGCCGAGGCCATTGCTGACGGCGAGGCGATCAATCGCTGCCCGCCAGGTGGCGATGCCACCGTCGCGCGACTCGCCGAATTGACCGGGCGCGAGCCCACGCCGCTCGAAGAGCCCCACCAGCCGCCCCTGGTGGCCTCGATTCGCGAGGCGGAGTGCATCGGCTGCACCAAGTGCATCCAGGCCTGCCCGGTGGATGCCATCCTCGGCGCAGCCAAGCGCATGCATACGGTGATCGCGGCGGAGTGCACCGGGTGCGAACTGTGCGTCGAACCCTGCCCGGTCGACTGCATCGACCTGCTGCCTCATCCCGACTGGCTTGCCGCCGATAGCGAGTCTGCCAGGCAAGATTATCTGGACACTCGTGCCCGCAAAGGCCGCCAGCGCTTCGCGGCACGCAACCGCCGCCTGGCGCGCCAGGCAGACGAAAAGCGACAGCAGCGCGCGCGGCGCCAGGCGAGCCTTCGCCCGACACCCGAGCAGACAGAAGACACTCAAAACAACCCCAGCCCGGTGTCGTCCAGCACCCTCCGGGCCAGTCGAATCAGCCTGATGGCCGGCCTGAAGCGACTGGATCGGAAGGCGCAGTGCGACGATCTGAGTGGCGAGGAGCGCGCCGAGCTCGACCGGCAACGGGCAGGCCTGCAGGCCAGGGTTGCCGAACTCGACCGGCAGCTTGCCTCGGCGCCGCCCGATTCCACCGGCTCGCCCCCCGGGGGAAATCAGCGACGCATGGCGGTCAAGGCCGCCGAGCAGTCACTGCGCAAGGCACGCCAGCAGCTCGCCCACGCCCAGCGACAAGGTGGTGCCAATGGTATTGCCAGCGCAGAGCAACAGCTGCAGCGCGCCCAAGAGATGCTCGACGACGCCCGCACCAGCGACTGACCCATCCCAAGCCGAGCCGAACATGAACGCCCAGAAACGCTTAGAGATCTTCACACGATTGCGCGAGCACAACCCAGAGCCCACCACCGAGCTGAACTGGTCGACCCCCTTCGAGCTGCTCACGGCGGTGCTGCTCTCCGCCCAGGCCACGGACGTCGGCGTGAACAAGGCCACCGCCAGGCTGTTCCCGGTGGCCAATACGCCGCAGGCGATACTCGATCTCGGCCTTGACGGGCTCAAGGAGCACATCAGGACCATTGGCCTGTACAACACCAAGGCCGAGAACCTGATGAAGACCTGCCGCATGCTGGTCGAGCAACATGGCGGCGAAGTGCCTTCCACCCGCGTCGAGCTGGAAGCGCTGCCCGGCGTCGGCCGCAAGACCGCCAACGTCATCCTCAACACCGCCTTCGGGAAGCCCACCATTGCCGTGGACACGCACATCTTCAGGGTCTCGAACCGCACCGGCCTGGCCAAGGGAAAGGATGTGGTAGAGGTGGAAAACAAGCTGCTGCGCCATGTTCCCAGGGAGTTCCTGCAGGATGCTCACCACTGGTTGATCCTGCATGGACGCTACACCTGCGTGGCGCGCAAGCCGCGCTGCGGCAGCTGTGTCATCGAGGACCTTTGCGAGTTCAAGGACAAGGTCGACATCGCCTGAACCACGACTGCGACCAAGGGCGGTTTTGCATATTCGCGCACGCTATTGGAGGATAGCGACTCCGGCAAGCCGACAATAACAACGACCGAGCCGCTCCATGCGCATTCACGACCGTCCCATTCAAGAACGTATCGAGGCACTGCTCGCCCTCTCCCGGGAGCACGCCGATGCCTTCTGCAGCCCCTCCGCCTGGCTGGCTCGAGAGCGTTATCTTGCTGCTCACCCCACACGAATCGTGGTGATGAAATGCATGGACGGACGTATTCATATTCCCCACGCCACGCGTACACCGCTGGGCATCATCACGCCCTTTCGCAACCTTGGCGGCATCTTCCATCTCGGCTGGCCCTACCTGGGCGAAATGCTCGCGGATACGGTGTACGAGGCAACTCGCGGCGGCCATGGCGTGCTGATGATCATCACCTATCATTTCTCACGGGGTGAGAAAAATCGCGGCTGTGCCGGCTTTGACTGTGACGCCGAGGCAGCCCTGGCCCATGCCCGCGCGATCCGTGCCCAGGCCGAGCAGCTCTTCGGCCATGACCACCGCCATGTCTATCCCCTTGTCTGTGGGTTCGAAACCGACGGCGACGCCTTGATCGTGCATGGCGATGACGATACCCGTCTCGACATCGGCGAACTGAGCCTGGCCGATGCCGGCGACCTTGACCGCCGGGTCGCCGCCCTGTGCCCCGATATGCCAACCGATATCCGTCGCGACCTGCTGCCACTGCTGGAAGGCAATCTGCAGCATGTGGATTCGCTGCGAGGCGTCTCCCGCAAGCTCGATATCGAGCACAGGGAGTGGGTAATCTGCGTGGGCCGTGGCTTCGACTTCCTGCACCTGCCCAATACCGCCTTGATCGTCGGACCCTATAGCCCTGATCTTTCGGAGCCCATCGGCACTGCTGCTGCCATCATCGATGCCAACATGAAGGCGGGCCGCATTCCCGACGACGGCTTCCTCCTGTTGGCCTCGACCCCCTACCGGGAGGTCGGCGTGGACCGGGCCCGGGCCGAAATGAAGTCCCATTTCCTCACGGAATTCGCCACCCAGGTCATTCACCGCGAACACCCGCAGCTGGCCAAGCGCATGCTCCAGCGCACTGCCGTGGTTCATTGGCCCAGCCGCCGGCTGGAACTGCTCAGCGACGCCTGACCCGCCGGAGATCGACATGAGCGACCTGAAATTCCTGCTGTTGCCACCCACCCTCAATGTGCTGCTGGTATTGCTGGGGCTGATGCTCGGGCTTCGGCGCCTGCTTGGCGCCCTGCTGGCCATGCTGGGCCTGGTCGGGCTGCTGGCACTCGCTACCCCGCTGGCCAGCCACGCCCTGCGCCAGGGCCTGGAACCCTACCCCGTACCGATGCCCAGCCAGCTGGAGACCGCGCAGGCCATCGTGATTCTGGGCGGCGGCCGCGACTACGATGCGCCGGAATTCGATTGGGGCGATGCGCCGGCCAACGCCACCTGGCGGCGTCTGGCCTACGGCGTGCACCTGCATCGCAGCATCGAGCTGCCGATACTGGTCAGCGGCGGCCGGGTACATGACGAACACAGCGCCGAGGCCAGCCTGATGGCCGCAGCGCTGCGTGAGGTCTTCGACGTGCCGGTTCGCTGGCTGGAGGGCGAAAGCCGAAACACCACAGAGAACGCCCGGTTCAGCGCCGACATGCTGCTTGGTGCGGACATCAGCCATGTGGCGCTGGTTTCCCAGGCCTGGCATCTTCCCCGGGCCGTGGCCGAATTTGAGGCCGCCGGACTGACTGTCATCCCGGCGCCGACGGAGTTCGCAAGCCCGACGCCACAGGGGTGGCACGCCTGGATACCGCGGGCGTATCACCTCAATCAAAGTACCCGGGCACTGAACGAGTGGTTGGGTCGCGCCTGGCTAGCCATGCGCGACAGGCTGCCAATCCAGGCTTCTAGTCCAAGGTCTTAATGGCCTACTCATGGTGGACACGTTACGCTGACGTCAATGATCGACCAGCTCCCAGTTTAACGAGACTCCCATGCAAGAGATCCTGCTTCACTTCGCCATGGCCGCCGCCTTTGGTGCCTTCACCGGCTCGCTGTTCCGCCTTACGCGCCGGCCAGGTTATGAGCGCCCGTTCATGTTCCCGGTCGTGGGCCTGCTTGGCGGCATCACCGCCTACATGATCTTTTATGTCCTGGCGTCGACCACCGGCGCACCGACCTGGCTGCTGCCCATCCTCATCGTGCTTCAGGTGTGGCTGTGGCTCGGGCCATTGGGACCGAAGTTCCGCAAGGCGGGGAACGGCGATGAAAGCCGCTAGCCCAGAGGTCAATTGATGTGAAATTCACCCCCCTGCTCCACCGCCTTGCGGTAACCGTCGCGCGCGCGGCAGCGCTCGAGAAATGCCTGTAGCTTCGGGTAGCCCTCGAGCCCCCCTCGACCCGCCAGGGCGAGCACGGGAAAGCTCATCTGGATATCGGCTGCACTGAAGCGCTCGCCGGCAAACCACGGGGATACCGACAGCTCCGACTCCCAATACGCTCTGAGTGAGCGGATTTCCGGCCCCAGAAACTGCTGCTCCACTCCCTTGGCAAACAACCGCCCCAACGGACGCACCAATGCCGGCACTGGCGGCTTGCTCAGCCGTGAGAACACCAGGCGCATGACCAGCGGTGGCATGGCCGTTCCCTCGGCATGATGCAGCCAGAAGCGATAGCGCTCGTGGGCAGCACTGCCCGGCAAGGGGCGCAGCCGCGACTCGGGATCATGTTGATCGAGCAGATACTCGAGAATGGCACCCGATTCCGCTACAACGCGGCTATCGCGACTCTCATCGGAAATGACTGGCGACTTGCCCAGCGGATGAATAGCCTTGAGGGACGCTGGTGCCCTGAGCGTTTTAGGATCGCGTCGATATTCGATCACTTCGTACGGCGTGCCGAGCTCTTCGAGCAGCCATAGCACGCGCTGGGAGCGTGAATCCTGCAGATGGTGGACACGTATCATCGAGAGACTCTCTATGAAAAAAATGGATTCGAATCAGGAAATGGCACCGGTGCACCCCAACGCCCATGCCAGTTTGGCCCAAGGTCGTCTTTGCCGGCATCCCCGCGCCCACTAGACTGATCGGTAACAACGTATAAAAGACACTATATGAGGAGTAGCCGATGGCCAAGGTGCTGGTGGTAGACGATGAGCCCAACATCGTTCTGTCGATCGAGTTCCTGATGCAGCAGGCCGGCTTCGATGTGGTTACCGCCGAGGATGGCGAAAGCGCACTCGAGAGCGTTGCCGAAACGCCACCGGATCTGATCCTGCTAGATATCAGCCTGCCCGGCATCAGCGGCTTCGACGTGCTGGAACAACTGCGTAACGATCCACGGCATGCCAGGTTGCCAATCATCATGCTGACGGCCCATGGTCGCGAGGTGGAAAAGGAGAAGGGACTAGCCCTGGGGGCCGACGAATACGTGACCAAACCCTTCTCGACCCAGGCGCTGGTCGAGAAGGTCAAGTCCCTGCTGGTCGAGGATGCCTGATGATGCGTGGCAAGCTCCCCAGGCGGCAGCGCCTGATCGGGCTGTGGCTGCTTCTCAGCGGTATCAGCATCTTTGGCGGCGCCATCTTTGCCGCCTGGCTGGATAGCCTGTTCCAGCCCCAGGGGCTGGCCCGGCTGGTGCTCTGGCTGGGTTGCTTCTCCGGTGGTGGCACCATCTTCCTGGTGGGATTGCTGCTCGAAAGAATGCTCTTCACTCCCTTGCGCCACCTGCAGGTCCAGCTCGCCCGCCTCGTCGCCAACCCCGACGCCCGTGAGGACTACCCTCCCGAGGGCTGGCTGCGCGGGCTGGGGCCAGACCTCATGCGCGTCCGCGAAGCCTGGCGTGCCGACCGTCAGCGTCTGGCCACCGCCCACGCCGAGGGAGCACGCAGTGCCGCGCGTATCCGCCAGGAGCTCGAGACACTGCTCCAGGTGCTCGATACGCCCTTGCTGTTGAGCGATCATCACCGACGCCTGTTGCTTTTCAACCAGGCGGCCGAGACCCTCTTCGACGATAACCCCGGCCTAGGACTCGGCAAGCGGCTAGACGCTCTGCTTCCCGTCTCCAGCCTGCAGGATGCCCTGGCCCAACTGCCGGATGACGGAGCCCCTCGAGAACTGCTGATCCCCTGTGATGAGCGCTGGCTGCACGTGGTCATGCGTCGGGTGCCAAACAGCAACGGGGAAACGCTGCTCACCCTGACCGACGCCACCGCCGCCTGGACCAGCGAGATGGGCGCCCGCGCCGGGCTCGCCGACATGCTGCCGCCCCTGCGTCGCCACGGCGCCAGCCTGAGCAGTGCCGCGGAGGCGCTAAGCAGCGCACGCCATGCGGGCCGGCTCGACGATACGCTTCGCAACCGTCTCGAGTCCGTGATCGACGAGGAGAGCCGGGCACTGGGCCAGGGTATCGAAAGCCTGGGCAAACTGATCGAGGACATGCAGCAGCAGGGCGAGCGCCTGGTACCGCTATGGTCCAACGACCTCTGGCAATCGCTCAATGAGCGCCTCAGCGACAATCCACTGGAAGTGCTTCCCATCGGCATGCCCGCCTGGTTCAAGGGGGACGCCCCGGCGCTGCTGGCCCTGCTTCTATCCCTGCTGGAACGACTGCAGGAGCATGCGGGTACCGCCTCCTTCGAGGGTGAGATGCTGCTCGGTAACCGGCGCGTCTATCTGGACCTCATCTGGCCCGGGAAGCCGCTCTCGCAGCGCGAACTGGCGATCTGGAGCGACCAGCGACTCGACGCCCTGCCGCTGTCGCCGCGGGTGGGCGACCTGCTGCGCCAGCACGCCAGCGATGCCTGGAGTCTCGCCGACAGTGACGGCAAGCACGCCCGGCTGCGCTTGCCCCTGCCCGCCGTGGAGCGAGTCGGCGCCCCCAGGACCCCGGCGGCACCCCGCCCAGAATTTCATGACTTCGGCATCGCCGACCTGCCGCCGCCCGACGCCGAACTCGCCCGACGACCGCTCCGGGCCCTGGAGATCGTGGCCTTCGACACCGAAACCACGGGCCTGGAGCTTCGCCGCGGCGACACGGTAATCAGCATCGGGGCCTGCCGCATCGTCAATGCCCGGCTGCTGGCCAGTGATGTCTTCGACGTTCGCGTCGACCCCGGCAAGCCGATCCCGCCGGCCAGTACCGCCATCCATGGCCTCACCGACAGCGACGTGAGCGGCGCGCCTCCCCTGCCCGTCCTCCTGCCTCGCTTTCGCAACTATATCGGCGACGCGGTGGTGCTGGCGCACAACGCGGCCTTCGACCTGCTGGCCCTGCAGCCTCCCGGGGCCAGTGTCACCCTGGATATGCCGGTGCTGGATACGCTGCTCATATCACGGGCCCTGGACGAAAGCCTCGACGGCCATGACCTGGATACGCTCGCCGACCGTTACAGCCTCAGGTTCCCCCCCGGGACGCGCCATACCGCCCTGGGCGACGCCCGGGTCACGGCTGAGCTCTGGCTGGCCCTGCTACCGCGCCTCGAGGCACGAGGGATCGAGACCCTGGAACAGGCCCTGGCGCTTCAGGCCAGCGCCTTCGACAAGGAGGATGCCTGCACATGAACGAATCAAGGCGTGAAGCCCGGACCCACGCACGGCTGATTGCCTTGATCTGCCTGGCCGTCCTGTTTTTTTCGCCTCCCCTGGTACTGATCTTCGATCGCCCCGCCGAGCGGGGACTATCGTGGCTGCCCCTCTATCTCTTCGCCATCTGGTTGATGGTGATCGGCCTGGCAGCCTGGTTGATGGAGCACCGGCAGGAGGATAGCTGACGCGATGAGAACCGATCCGGTAGTGCTGACGGTCGCCTTCGGCTACCTGGCACTGCTGTTCGTGATTGCCGCCTGGGGCGACCGACGCGCCGAGCAGGGCCGCTCCGTGATCGGCTCGCCCACCGTCTATGCCCTGTCCATCGCCGTCTACTGCACGGCCTGGACTTTCTACGGCAGCGTCGGGCGTGCCGCCGAGTCCGGCCCCAGCTTCCTGGTGATCTACCTGGGGCCGACCCTGGCCATGCTCATGGCGCCCTTCATGATCCGCAAGATGGTGCGCATCGCCAGCACTCAGCGCATCACCTCCATTGCCGACTTCATCAGCGCCCGCTACGGCAAGAGCTCGAGTCTCGGCGCCCTGGTAGCGCTGATCGCCCTGATCGGCATCACCCCCTACATCGCCCTGCAGCTCAAGGCCATCACCCTGAGCCACGCCGTGCTGGTCAACTATCCGGACGCCGCCGAATTCCGCCTGGCCGATGAAAGCTTCTGGGTCGACAAGTCCTTCTGGGTCGCCCTGGTCCTGGCGGTGTTCATCATCCTGTTCGGCACCCGGCACCTGGACGCCAGCGAACGCCACGAGGGCATGGTAGCAGCGATCGCCTTCGAATCGCTGGTCAAGCTGGTCGCGTTCCTGACCGTCGGCGTGTTCGTCGTGTTCGTGATGTTCAACGGCCCGTTTGACCTCTTCAGCCAGGTGGCCGAGAGCCCCCGACTGGTTGGCGCCCTGGGTCTCGACGCAGTGCCGGGCGGCGCCACCGGCTGGGTCGGCACCCTGGTGCTTGCATTCCTGGCATTCCTCACCCTGCCCCGACAATTCCAGGTGCTGGTGGTGGAGAACGTGGATGAGCGTCACCTCAAGCGCGCCAGCTGGCTCTTCCCGCTCTACCTGGTGGCCATCAACCTGTTCGTGATTCCCATCGCCATGGCAGGGATGCTGCTGCCGGTCGGCAACAGCGACCCGGATAGCTTCGTGCTGACGCTGCCCCTCTCCGCGGGGCTCGAGGGCATACCGCTGCTGGTCTTCATCGGCGGGCTCTCGGCGGCAACCGGCATGGTCATCGTCGAAACCATCGCCCTCTCCACCATGGTCAGCAATCAACTGGTGATGCCGCTGCTGCTGCGCTCCAAGCGCCTGCAACTCAGCTCCCAGGGCGAGCTGGCCGGCTGGCTGCTGGGCATCCGCCGGGTGGCCATCGTGCTGATCCTGCTGCTGGGCTACCTCTATCATGCGCTGATCGGCGACTCCTATAGCCTGGTCACCATCGGCCTGGTCTCCTTCGCTGCCGCCGCCCAGTTTGCCCCCGCCCTGCTGATCGGCATGTATTGGCGGGGCGCCACCCGGGTCGGTGCCAGCCTGGGCCTGATCGCGGGCTTTTTCATCTGGGTCTACACCCTGCTGCTACCGGGCTTCGCCCAGTCGGGGTGGCTCACTCCGGCATTCGTCGAACAGGGCCTGTGGGGAATGGCCTGGCTGCGGCCCTATGCGCTGTTCGGCCTCGAGGGGTGGGATATCTACAGCCACTCGCTGCTGTGGAGCCTGCTGGCCAACGTCGGCATCCTGGTCGGTGTCTCCCTGTTCACCCGCCAGAGCCCGCTGGAACAGACACAGGCGGCGCTCTTTACCAATGCCATGAACCCGGAGCTGCAGCACACCTCCCTGTGGCGCGGCCAGACCACTCGCGGGGAGCTGCAGAGCCTGCTGAGCCGTTACCTGGGAGCGAACGCCACCGCCCGGATACTGGCCGACCAGAAGAGTAACCGGGACAATTCCGACCCGGCCCCACCGGCGATGATCGCCCGCGCCGAACAGGCCCTTTCGGGTGCACTGGGCAGCGCTTCGGCACGGGTACTGATCAATTCCGTGGTACGGGGTGAAGCACTGGACCTGGAGTCGATCCTCAGCATTCTCGACACCACCTCCCAGACGCTCGAGTACAACCGTCGACTGGAGCAGAAGTCCAACGAACTCGCCAAGATAGGTGAGGAGCTGCGCGCCGCCAACGAGCGACTCCGTGAGCTCGACCGACTCAAGGACGAGTTCGTCGCCATGGTCAGTCACGAGCTCAGGACACCGCTCACCTCGATACGGGCCTTCGCCGAGATCCTGCGCGACGGCAAGGACCTGCCGGAAGACAAGCGCATTCATTTCCTGGAAGTGGTGGTACTGGAAAGTCAGCGACTCTCCCGCTTGATCGAAGAGATACTCGACCTGGCACGGCTGGAAAGCGGCAGGCTGACCCTGACACCGCAAAAGCTGGACCTGGTCGCGTTGACCCAACATAGCGTCGATGCTGTTCACCGCCTGCAGGAGGATCGCGGGGTAACGCTGCAGGTGGACATCGACGTGGACGAGGCACCGGTCATCGGCGATCCGGACCGCCTGGAACAGGTCATCATCAACCTGCTCGACAATGCCGGCAAGTTTGCCGACGACGACGATCCCCGCGTACGCCTCTACCTGACGCAGCACAAGCAGCACTATCGGCTCAGCGTGGAGGACAACGGCCCCGGCATCGCCCCCGTGGAGCGCGAGCGGGTCTTCGAGAAATTCCACCAGATAAAACGCCTGAGCAGCAGCGCCGGCAAAGCCAAGGGGCGCCCCAGGGGTAGCGGCCTGGGACTGCCGATCAGCCGTGGCATCGTCGCCCACCTCGGCGGTAGGCTCTGGGTAGAGGATGCTCCCCAGCTCCAGGGCGCCTGCCTGATCATGGAATTGCCCCAGGCACCGGAGTGATCCACGATCACGCCCACTTTATGCGACAAGTCTCATTTTGCTGCAAGTGCTAAAGAAAATTTCCCTCCCGCCGATACCTCTTCGTGCCAAGGCATGACGTAACAGCCAGCCCAGGCCCTCGGTCAGCCCGCTTACTAAAAAACAACAAGAAGTCGGACAGCAAGGTCATACACATTTCGTGGCCTTGAAGCGACGCTATGGCAAGACCGTTTGTTTCGTTTCGCTGCTTTGCCATGCACATGCAGACCAGCAAAAAAACACTGTCCTATAGAGAGCCCCCCAACAATGAGTCGACTTACACGTCTATCACTCACGCAGAAGCTGCTGGGCGCGATCGGCCTGCCGTTACTGCTGGCATTCATCGCGCTGGGCCTGATCGTCAATACCCAGTTGAACAATGCCATCCCACCGATGCTGGAAGACACCAGTGCCCGGCAGGTGGAAGCCCGGGCCAATGAAGTCGGCCGCTGGATCGAGGGTTACCGGACCCTGCTGTCCGGGCTTGCCAAGGACGAACGACTCGCCGAATCGGTGCCCGTGGAAGCGCACCTCGACTGGCTGGCCAGCCGTCATCCGGGCGATGCCACCATCGAATCGTTCTACTTCGCCGACGCCAGCGGCGATACCGTGACCCATAGCGGCGCCAGGGCGGACATCTCTGGTCGCGGCTATTTCCAGGAACTGGTCACCCATGGCACCACGGACCGGCTGCTGGCCGACCCAGTGCTCTCCCTGGTCAGCGGCCTGCCCACCGCGATCATTGCCGAGACGATCTTCGACGAGGCGGGAAACCGCGTCGGGCTGCTGGGTATCACCCTTTCGATGGAAGCCGTCTCGGAGATCACCTCCGCCATCGACGTGGGCGAAGGTAGCTATGGCTACATGGTCGACAGCAGCGGCATGGTCGTGGCCCATCCCGATCCCGACCTGCGCATGAACCTCAACCTTACCGAAGCCGACCAGACCGGCTTCCAGGGTGCCAATGTACTGGGCCAGCGCATGCTCTCCGGTGAAGCCGGCATTGGGCAGGTGGTTTCACCCTTCGGGGGCAACGTGACCATGGTCTGGAACCCGATTCCAGGCACCGGTGGCTGGGCGCTGGCGGCGGCGATTCCAAGCAATGTCTTTACCGCTGTCTCGACGAACCTGCTGTTCTCCCTGCTGATCGTGGGTGCGGTGATACTACTGGTGCTGATGGTCATCGTCGGTTTCTCGGCGCGCAAGGCACTGGCGCCGATCAAGCAGACCGCCCAGGCCATGGCCGATATCGCCCAGGGCAAGGGTGACCTGACCCGCCGGCTGACGACCCATAGCCAGGATGAAGTGGGCGAGCTCGCCATACAGTTCAACGGCTTCGTCGAGCGCATGCAGCGAACCCTGCAGGAAGTACGCGGGAACGCCCGTACCGTCCTCGCCGGTGCCAGCGACATGGCCGACGGCACCCAGGAACTCTCCTCACGCACCGAGCAGGCCGCCGCCAATCTGCAGGAAACCTCGGCATCCATGGAGGAGATTCACTCCACCGTCTCGCACACCGCCCAGGCATCCGAGCAGGCCAACGGGCTGGCCACCAATGCCGCCGGGGTTGCCGAGCGCGGTAATGAAGCCATGACCGAGATGCAGGCCAAGATGGCATCCATCGACGCATCGGCCAACAAGATCAGCGACATCATCGGCCTGATCGACTCGATCGCCTTCCAGACCAACATCCTGGCGTTGAATGCCTCGGTGGAAGCCGCCCGTGCCGGTGAGCACGGCAGGGGCTTTGCCGTGGTGGCTCAGGAGGTGCGCAATCTCGCCAGCCGTTCAGCCGACGCGGCCAAGGAGATTCGCGGACTGATCGATACGTCGGTGAAACACACCCAGGAAGGTAGCCAGATCGTCAAGGGCGCGGCGGAGCGCATGCAGGAGCTGCGCCAGAGCGTGATCCAGGTCTCGGACGTGATCAGCGAGATCACCGCCGGTGCCCGTGAGCAGACGTCGGGAATCGAGCAGGTCAACACCGCCGTGGCGGAGATGGATACCATGACGCAGCAGAATGCCTCCATGGTTCACCAGAATGCCGGCCTGGCGGCCACCATGCGCGACAATGCCCGTCGCCTGGATGAGCTCATGTCGGAGTTCATCCTCGGTGAGGCAAGGCACACAGAGGCCCGGCCCAGCCCATCGGTGAGCCGCCCGAACCCCGCCCTGCCCTCGGCGGTAACTACCGCCTCGCAGCAGGCTGTGAAGCCTGCGCCCAAGCGTCAGCAGCCCGTGCGAGAGCTGGAAGAGGATTGGGAGACCTTTTAAGACCACCAGAGGCAAGAACCACTGAGCCGAGCCGCTTCCAGGGAGGGAAGCGGGATACCAACACTGCCCTATGCTGCTTCCTGTTTTCTCTGGGTAACCGGATCAGGTGGTTGAAGGGACCCCTCCAGAATGTAGGTCATGGTGGTCTGGTGCCTAGCGGCCATCGGTGAGGTGCCGCCAGGCCTGAACCAGCGCAGCAGCGGCGGTCGCCACCTCTTCCGCCGTGGTATCCCAGCCCACTGACAGCCGCACGGCACCGAGCGCGCGTGCCGTGTCGAGCCCCATCGCGCCCAGCACCCCACTGGGCGCGGACTCTCCGCTATGACAGGCCGAGCCGACGGAGGCCATCACCGTGTCACGGGCAGCATCGAGCAATGCCTGGCCGCTGACCGAGGGGAAGGACACGTTCAGGGTATTGGGCAGGCGCGCCTCGGCGTGTCCATTGAGGCATAGCCCGGGGATGTCGGTACTGAGCCGTTGATGCAACTGGTCGCGGCGATCGTGCAACGTGGTGTCGTTTTTGGCCAGGCGCCGGGCCGCCAGATTGGCGGCCACCCCCAGGCCGATGATGGCCGGGACATTCTCGGTGCCAGGCCGAAGTCCCTTCTCATGACCCGCCCCAAACAGGACAGACCGTATCGGGGTCCCCTCCCGCACGTAGAGCGCGCCGACCCCTTTGCTCGCCTGAAACTTATGGCCGGCGATGGTCAGCAGATCAATGCCCAATGTCTCGACATCGATGGCGATCTTGCCAACCGCTTGGGCAGCATCGGTATGCAGCAAGACGTCATGGCCGGCGAGCTGCCTGGCGATATCGGCAACAGGCTGAAGAGTGCCGACTTCGTTGTTGGCCAACATGATCGAGACCAGGGCCGTGTCCGGACGCACGGCGTCGACCACGGCCTCGGCTGAAACCTGTCCCGTTTCATCGACAGGCACGATGGTCAACCGCCACCCCTGGGCTTCCAGGTATCGAGCCGGGGCCATGACGGCGGGGTGTTCGACGGCACTGATGATCAGGTGTCGTTTGCCGGGGGAACAGGCTCTGGCCACGCCCAGCAGGGCCAGGTTGTTGGCCTCGGTGGCACAGCCGGTGAAGATCAGGCTCTCTGCCGGCGCGCCGATCAGTGAGGCAACGGCGCCCCGTGCTGTGGCGACCTGCTCCGCTGCTTCCCGCCCTAACGCGTAGCCAGACGAGGGGTTACCGAAGCTGTTGCGCAGCGCAGTGGCCATCGCCTCGGCCACCTCAGGCGCCACCGGGGTGGTGGCGTTATGATCCAGATAGATAGGGGCTGGCATGGCGGAAGATTCCTTATCGCTCAGGTGGTCCAGAGACTTGGCTGGCCAGCTGTGATTTGGCTTTCAAGCTGAACCAGAGGGTGGCCAGGGCCACCAGGAGGATCAGCGGCAGCATGGCGAGGTTGAGGGCTTCCCACCCCAAGTGGTGCAGCAGTTGCCCGGCCATCAGCGAGCCGATGGCCACCAGCGTGAAGATGATCAGGTCGTTGACGCCCTGCACCTTGCCCCGCTCGGCCTCGCTATGAACCGTGGAGAGCATGGCGCTGCCACCCACGAACAGGAAGTTCCAACCAACCCCCAGCAGCACCAGCGCCACCCAGAAGTGCGCCAGGCTGGTGCCAAGATTGGCCACCAGCACCGTGCCGATGAGCAGCGTCGCCCCGCTGAACAGGATACGTTGCACGCCGAAGCGGGCGATCAGGCTGCCGGTCACGAACGACGGCGCGAACATGCCCAGCACGTGCCATTGCATGATGAAGGCGACCTGGCCCATCTCGAAGCCACGGGCACGCATGGCCAATGGGGTAGCGGTCATCACCAATACCATGATGGCGTAGCCCACCGCGCCGGCCAGTACCGCTACGCGGAAGCTCGGCTGGGTGGCGATGACCGCCATGGGACGTGATGACTCGCCGGGCTGCGGCTCGCCGCTGGCCGGTACGCGCAGCTGAGTCAACAGGCCGATGGCCAGCAGCGCGAGGATGGCAATCACCAGATAAGGTCCACCGGAGGGCACGCTAGCGATCAGGCCGGTGGTGGCGCTGGCGTTCCAGGGACCGAGGAAGGCGGCGGCTACGCCGCCGGCCATGACGAAGGAGATCGCCCGGCTGCGAAAGGCGGGACTCGCCACGTCGGCAGCGGCAAAGCGGTAGTACATGGCGAAGCCCTGGTAGAGCCCCAACAGGAGATTGCCGGCGCAAAACAGCCAGAAGGACCCCAGCGCAATGGCACCGAAGCTCAGCAGGCCACCTGCCACGCCACCCAGGCCGGCCCCGGTGATGAAGCCATGTCGACGACCCACCCGTTTCATGTAGAGTGACGCCGGCAGGGTCGAGACCACGGTGCCCAGCATCATCATGGCGATGGGCAGCGTGGCCAGACCGGGATCGGGGCTCAGCTGTTGGCCGACCACCCCGCTCAGCGTCATCACGGTGATCGACGCCACCATGAACAGCACCTGGCTGGTCACCAGAATGGCGACATTACGCTTTTCCCGGCTTACCGGCTCCATCGCGTCTCTCCATGGGCGTGAGGGTTGGGTTTATTTGGGTGGGACTAGAAGACCAGCACCTTGTCGGCCTGCTCGGTGGCTTCAGCCAGGGCGTCCATGGTGCTGCGCTCGGCGCCCTTCACCACCTCCTCGTCGGTAATGCCCCTGGCATCCATGCAGGTGCCGCACAAGAGCACGTTGCCCTTGGGGGTGACGCGCTTGACCATGCGCTCGACGTTGTAGAAACCGTCCGGGGTCTTCTGTCCCACCTTGGCACCGGACACGGCATCCCCCATCAGAAAGACGGTGACGTCCCCCTCGCGCTTTAATAGCGCATGAGCCAGTCGCAGGCCGTTGTAGAGGCGTTCGGTGCCATAGGGAGGATCGTTGATGATGATTAGCGTCTGCATGGTGTCTCCTTGCCATCATTCCATAAACTGATAGAATGATGGATAGAGATAGCATCACCTGTCAAGTGGCACGCTGTTTTGCTTATGCCCCGCGGAGAGACCCCATGACCTCGCAACAGGACCTGCTCGATACGCTGGCCCAGGTCGCCCGTGCCTTGGGTAACGGGCATCGCCTGGCGCTGCTGGAGCGCCTGGCCCAGGGTGACGCCTCGGTCGAAACCTTGGCCAACACCGCCGATCTGACCATCGGCAATGCTTCCCAGCACCTCCAACACCTGCGCCGGGCGGGGCTCGTCACTGCCCAGCGTTCCGGCAAGCAGATGATCTACCGCCTGACCGATGAACGGATCGTCAACCTGCTGGGCCTGCTCAGGCAGGTGGCCGAGACCAATCTGGCCGAGATGGAGCGCCTCGTCAGTCGGCTGTTCGCGGAGGATGACGCAGATGGCGTTCTGGAGGCGGTCAGCCGGGACGAGCTGCTGGCAGGGCTTGCCAGCGGCGAGGTGGCACTGCTGGATGTACGTCCCGAGGAGGAGTACGAGGCCGGCCACCTGCCCGAGGCAATCAACATCCCACTGGAGCGGTTGGAAGACATGCTGGGCAAGCTGCCCAAGGACAGAGAGATCGTTGCCTATTGCCGTGGCCCCTATTGCGTCCTGTCGCACGAGGCCGTACAGCGTCTGCGTCAACTCGGCTATCGAGTTCGACGCTTCGAGGAGGGGTATCCGGAGTGGAAAGCGGCGGGGCTGCCCATCGCATGACCTGCGGCTGGACCGCATGCTCCTTCAGCCCTTCTCTCCCTGCTGCTCCCTAGCGCTGCGCCAGCCTGACCAGGCTGCGGATCGCCTGCAAATCGTGTCGTAGCAGCAGCCGCTGGTCATCTTCCAGGCGTGCCGGATCGACCCATCCATCGGGAATGGCGTCCGCCTTGACGCTGGCCTGTTGCACCGTCAACAGGATGGCCTGAAGTCGATCCAGGGCGGCGATAAGGCCACGGGCCTGAGTGGCTGTCAGCGCCTCCTCGAGCACCAGTGCGGGCAGGCGCAGCCGCGTATCGATGACTCGCACGCCATGGCGGAGCGCAAGCAGCCGAACGGCGTTGACCAGAGGCAATACGCCCTGGAGCTTGAGATTGATGGCATTCTCGTGGGGAGCTCCTTCACCATCCCCGGCAAGCCGCCCGAAACGGTCCAGCGCCACCGGTAGCTCCTTCAACAGCGACGCCATCTCATCGAGGAACAGACCCGAGCCTGACATCAGCTGCTGTACGTGATCGCTCAAGGATTCGGCGAGTCCCACATCGCCATACACCGGATGGAAATCGAGCAGAATATTGCTCTGCTGGACGCGCTTGATGCGCCGGTCGCTGGTCCATAGCGTCAGCTTCTCACGCCATTCGGAAAGCCGCTTGCGCCACATCGGCCAGCGCGCCATGACGTGACCGCTACATAGCGGGATTCCGGCCTCATCCAGCCTTTCCGTGAAGCGCTCGCCCAGTGACTGGAAGTACCCATCGATCTCGGTATGCCGTGCATCGGGGTAGTCGGCAATGATCATGGCATTGTCCTGGTCAGGCCCCAGCAGGCTCTCGTGGCGGGCACCGGAGCCCAGGATCAAGACACAGAAGGCGACCGGGGGCGCTCCCCACCCCAGCCCCTGCATCTCGTTGAGTGAGAGCTGGATGGCCCGGCGGTAGAGTAGTTCGTTATGGTCGCTGATCAGTTGGCTGATGCGCCAGGCGGGTATGTCGAGGCGCTGCAGCGCCTCGACCAGGCGGGCCTGCCAGGCGTGGGCGACCGCCAGGTCCGGGGTGGAGCCCAGTTCGACCAACGCATCACGCAGGG
>SKVX01000230.1 GCA_007129225.1 Halomonas sp. | reverse complement strand
GGTGGCGAATACGACGATCTGCCGGAGCAGGCCTTCTACATGGTGGGCAGCATTGACGAGGCCGTCGAGAAAGCCAACCAGATGAAGTAAGGCCGTCCACCAGGGGGACTTCGCTATGGCGAACAGCTTCAAGTGCAACATCGTCAGCGCCGAAGAGGCGATCTTCTCGGGTGAAATCGAGCAGCTCGTCGCATCCGGCATGATGGGCGACCTGGGCATCCTGCCCGGGCACGCCCCGCTGCTGACCGAGCTTCAGCCAGGTCCGATTCGGGTGATCCACGACGGTGGCGCGGAAGAGAACTTCTACGTCTCCGGCGGCTTCCTGGAAGTGCAGCCGGACGTGGTCACCATCCTCGCCGATGCGGCTTCACGGGCCGGTGACCTCGATGAGGCCGCCGCCGAGGAAGCCCGTCAGCATGCGCTGAAGGCGTTCAACGACAAGTCGTCGGAGCTGGATTACACCCGCGCCGCCGCCGAACTCGCGGAAGCCGTGGCACAGCTGCGTACCATCCAGCAGCTGCGCAAGAAGGCCGGCAAGGGCTGAACCGGGCCCTTACCGTGTAAAACGCCCCTCGAACACTGTTCGAGGGGCGTTTTCGTCTCTGCTATGATGTCGCCCATGCCTCGGGTCGCTCCCGAAACGTCCTCATCCGCCCCGAGCTGGTGAAAGTCATCGACTTTCGTGGCGGCGCCAGGAGATGCCCATGTCACTGAACGAAACGCTTCAGGAACAAAAAAATACGCTTTTGGAGGCACTGCAGAATGAGCAAAGGGAGCATCTCGATGAGCTGCTGCCCGAGCTGCGTGCCGCCGACCTGGCGGAGATCCTGGAGGATATCGTCGAGGAGGAGGATGGCCTTCCCCTCGTGCTGGGATTGCTGGATTGTCTTCCGATCGAGCGTCGAGCCAATGTGCTCGGCTACCTGCCGGGTGATGAGCAGTTGGAGGTCGCCGAGGCGATCTCCGACGACATGCTGCTGTTGATTCTCGAGGAGATGGGGTCGGATGAGCGGGCCGACCTGTTCAACCTGCTGGGTGAAGATCGTCGCGAGACGCTGCTGCGTCGGATGGCACGCCAGGAACGCGAGGACCTCAAGCGACTGGCAAGCTACGAAGAGGGCACCGCCGGGGCGATCATGACCTCGGACTATGTCGCTATCCCCAGCGGCATGACGGTATCCAAGGCAATGATGCGGGTGCGCCAGACCGCACCGGACGCCGAGACCGTCTATCAGCTCTATATCATCGACGGAGATGGGAGGCTGGCGGGCACCATGTCGTTGCGCCAGCTGATGGTGGCCAGACCCGGCGCCCAGGTCGATGACCTGATGATCAAGGATGTGATCAGCATCTCGGTGGACGAGGAGCAGGAGGAGGTCGCCCGGCTGATATCGCGTTACGATCTGCTGGCCATGCCGGTAATCGATCACGATGAGCGGCTGGTGGGCATCGTCACCCACGATGATGCCATGGATGTGGCGGAATCTGAGGCCACCGAGGATTTCCACAAGGGGATGTCCATCGGCCAACTGGAGGATGGCGTCAGCCGCGTACCGATCTGGAGTCTCTATCGCAAGCGGGTGACGTGGCTAGTACTGCTGGTCTTTGCCAACCTCTTCTCCGGCGCCGGCATCGCCTACTTCGAAGACACCATTGCCGCCCAGGTGGCGCTGGTGTTCTTCCTGCCGCTCTTGATCGGCAGTGGCGGTAACGCGGGTGCGCAGGCCGCGACCCTGATGGTGCGCGGCATGGCCACTGGTGACGTAGGGGTCAAGGACTGGGGCAAGCTACTCGGTCGCGAACTTATGGTAGCCGGAGCCCTGGGTCTGACCATGGCGCTGGCGGTTGCCCCCATCGGCGTGATGCGTGGGGGTGAGGCAGTCGCCATGGTAGTAGCCATGAGCATGGTGGTCATCGTGTTGTTCGGCAGCCTGCTGGGAATGTGCCTCCCGTTCCTGCTCAACCGGGTAGGCTGGGACCCGGCCACCGCCTCGGCGCCATTGGTGACCACGCTTATCGATGCCTGTGGGGTCTTGATCTACTTCAGCATCGCCACGGCTATCCTGACAGGACTTTGAGCACTTTCGGCTGCATGGGCCCTTGCAAGCATGCGGCTGCGAGGCCAGGCGTCACTCCCTATTCTTGAACCATGAGCGAATCACCACGACCAGGATGACCGTCAGCAGTATGGAGAAGGGAATGGCGATGAGCAGGACGGCAGGCTTGATCATCTCTGCAGCCATGGGGTCTCCTTGGAAAGTGGGTAGCGGGGGGAAGCATAGCCTCCCGGAGCGGCGGAGGCGTGTCAACCGCTGGCGATGACCGGCCGGATCAGCCCAGGGCTTTCTCCACCTCGACCCCGCCCAGCCAGGGCAGGTCGCTTGTGCGTTGAGCGAGACGCTCGGGAAGCCGGGCGGCTACCGACGTCTCCAGCGCTTCGTCGACGAATACCACCACGGTGATCTTTCCATCCAGATAGTGAAGCCGATACGCCACGATGTGTGGCCAGCAGGCCAGCGACGACCAGCGTTCTGTCAGCGCCTGTTCCACAGCCGGGCGCAGCGGCAGGCCGGGGAAGCGGCTGGGATCGCCTTCTCCGGCATCGTCCTCCGGGTCGATATGGAAGGTGACGTCGCTGAGTGCGGGATAATGGCGGCGCAGGCGTCGACTGACTTCATTGCCGATTTCGTGGGCCTCGGAGACGCTGATGCGTGGTGCCACGACGACATGCAGGTCAACCATAGCCCGGCCGGCAGATTGGCGAGTACGCAGGTCATGTACACTCTCTACGCCGGGCACGCTGCAGGCCATGTCGTGCATCTGTTGCTGGGCATCTTCCGGCAGGGCGGTATCGACCAGTTCCCGGGCAGACTCCCATAGCAGGTCCCAACCGACTTTTCCCACTAGCAAACCGACGATAATGGCGGCGATGGCATCCAGCCAGCCGACGCCGAACTGTGCACCGACCAGGGCGATGAGGACCACTGCGGTTGAAAGGACGTCGGAGCGGGAGTGCCAGGCATTGGCCTCGAGCAGCTTCGATTTCACGCGTTTGGCGACGCCCATGGTGTAACGGAACAGCACCTCCTTGGCGAGCAGGGCGACCAGTGCCAGCAGCATGGCCCAGATACCAGGAGCCGGGATCAGGGTTCCGGTGAACAGGCGTTGCAGGCTGGACCAGGCAATGGCCCCGGCCACGAAGATGAGTACGCTGCCCAGCAGCAAGGTGGCGAGTGTCTCGATGCGACCATGGCCATAGTGGTGATCGTGGTCCGGCCCCTGGCGACCGTAATGGGTGGCGGCCAGCACGAAGCCGTCGGTGATGAGATCCGAGAAGGAGTGGATACCATCAGCTATCAGGGCGGCGGAGCCCACCAGCGAGCCCACGATGACCTTGGCAAGGCCCAGTAGCCCATCCAGCCAGGCGGCAATATAGGTCGCCCGCTTGGCTTCGTGGTTGTGCCGAGCCTGTTCATGGCTGATCTTCATGGTCGCTTCCTGCTCCATC
This sequence comes from Halomonas sp., assembly GCA_007129225.1. GTDB lineage: Bacteria > Pseudomonadota > Gammaproteobacteria > Pseudomonadales > Halomonadaceae > Halomonas. The sequence goes on along the minus strand of SKVX01000230.1, from coordinate 4,080 downwards.
GTGCTACAGCCCATGGGTAAGCGGCATTGGTAAGAGCCATGGGTATCCAGATGCCTGTCTGGCGTCGTCCAAACCTGACACACGACGGGAACTGATCGAAACAATAGGCTGCTTCAGCGGCGATTCTCGCACTCCCTCACCTTGAATTGAAGGCTATCAGGTCGGCAACGCCAGCACCTTGCGCCCCGGCAATCTGGCCCAGTCGTGACTTCACGGATTACCGGTAGCCATGCCGCTCACCATCAGGGTGGCGGTGGGTCGGCAATGGATTCAACCATGATTCGGTGATGGCATTTGAAAGAGAAACGCAGCGGACAAGTCATGGACGGGCGTGTATCCTCAGCGCGTCGAACCGACTCATACTGTCGACGCTTGCGCGTTGTCGACAGACTTCAGCATGTTGCCAAGGGGTTGCCATATGGATTGGCTCCAGGTCGCCGTTCTCGCCCTGGTTCAGGGGTTGACAGAATTCCTGCCAATCTCCAGCTCGGCTCACCTGGTTCTGGTGCCGGTGCTGACCGAGTGGGAGGATCAGGGCCTGGCCTTCGATGTGGCCCTGCACATCGGCAGCCTGGCGGCGGTGGTGGTCTATTTTCGCCAGGATCTAGTGCGTATGGGCGACAGCCTCATGAGCTACGTTCGCGGCCGTGGCATGGATGAGGATGGGCGCCTGGCCGGCTGGGTGCTGTTGGCCACCTTCCCCGTCGGGCTTGCCGCCCTGATCTTCAAGACACCCATCGAAACCGTGATGCGTTCACCGCTGGTGATCGGCATGAGCCTGATCGGCTTCGGTCTGCTGTTGGGTTATGCTGACTGGAAACGACGCACCGGACGAAGTGAGTACCAACTCACGCTGAAGGATGCGCTCCTGATAGGCGGCGCCCAGGCGCTGGCACTGATACCCGGTACCTCACGCTCGGGAATCACCATTACCGCAGCGCTGCTGCTGGGGATGAGCCGGGAGGGCGCGGCCCGCTTCTCCTTTCTGATGTCGATTCCGGTGATTGTGCTGGCCGGTGGCCTGGAGATCAGCGGACTGATCCGGAACCCGGAACCCATCGCGGTTTCTGCATTGCTGGTGGGGGCGGTAATATCCGGTATCAGCGCCTATGTCTGCATTCACTACTTTCTGGCGTTCATCAAACGGATCGGCATGCAGCCCTTTGTGGTCTATCGCATCGTTTTGGGCCTCTGGCTGCTATGGATCTTCTGGTAGCCGCAAGGCGAAACCCTGTTGTTCTCGAGGAGAGCTTCATCATCATGAGCCGACTTCCCCCTCTTCTTTCCTCGGCGGCGCTGCTGTTGCTGCTGGTGGGCTGCTCGGAAAGCGACCGTCCGCTGGAGTCGCCGGTACTCCTCGAAGGCGCCATCTTCGGCTCCTTCTATCAGGTTACGATTGCCGACTCCCTGACCCAGGGAGAGGCGCAGCGTCTCGAGGAGGGATTGGTCGAGGTGCTCGAGGATGTGGATGCCGCCATGTCGATCTACCGCGAGGATTCGGAACTGACGGCCTTCAACCAGTCGCCGGTGGGGGAGTGGCAGCCGCTCTCCGATGAACTGATCGAAGTGCTGGCAATCAGCCGATCGGTGGCCGAGGCCAGCGACGGTGCCTTCGATGTCACCATCGGTGGCCTGGTCAACCTGTGGAGTTTCGGCGCCGAGGCGCGTCCCCGGGAGATACCGGACGAGGAGACGCTCAACGAACGACTGGCCCAGGTGGGGCCCGACAGCATCGAAGTGGATGAGACCGGCCTGCAGGCGAGGCGACTGCGCGATGTCTTCGTCGATCTCGGTGGGGTGGCCAAGGGGCATGGTACGGACCGGGTGGCGTCCTACCTGGATGGCCAGGGCATCGAACACTACCTGGTCAACCTTGGCGGCGACTTGATCGTTCGTGGCTACCGCGATACCGAGAGCCAGTCCTGGCGCATCGGTATCGAGGCACCGCTGGACGATCGCCAGGAAGCGACGCATATCCTACCGGTCGATGATATCTCGATTGCGACCTCCGGCGACTATCGCAACTACTTTGAGGCGGAGGGACAGCGCTTCTCCCACACGCTGGACCCGCGCACGGGCCGACCCATCGACCATCGCCTGGCATCGGTCACCGTGGTTCACCCCTCCAACGCCTGGGCGGATGCCTGGGCGACCGCGCTGATGGTGCTGGGCGACGAGGAGGGCATGGGGCTGGCCCGGAGTCAGGATCTCAAGGCGATGATGCTGATCCGCGAGGAGGACGGCTGGTCCAGCGTGGCCACGCCTGCCTTTGCCGATCATTTCGGCCAGTCGCGGATGGAGGAGATGGATATAGAGGTTCGCTGAAAGGAAAACCGGGCGGCATCGGAAGCTGTCGGCGGTTACACTGTTGTGACACGCATTAAACCAAGGAAAAGGAGTCAAGATGAGCCTCGACGTGGTGATTCTGGCCGCCGGGCAAGGGACGCGGATGCGCTCGCAACTGCCCAAGGTACTGCACCGCCTGGCTGGCAAGCCGATGGTGTCTCATGTCCTAGATACCGCCCGGCGACTCGAGGCCGACCGGATGCATGTCGTGGTCGGTCACGGGGCGGACCGGGTGCGTCAGGCCCTCGGCGACTTCGCCGTACGCTTTGCCCTGCAGGCGGAGCAGAAGGGCACCGGCCATGCGGTGGCCCAGGCGCTGGATGGTCTCGGCAAGGGCAAGGTGCTGGTGCTGTATGGCGATGTCCCGCTGATTCGTCGCGAAACCCTGTCGGTCCTACTCGACCAGGTCACCGAGACCCGCATGGGCCTGCTCACCGTGACCCTCGACGATCCCAATGGCTATGGCCGCATCCTGCGCAACGATGCCGGCGAGGTCGTGGCCATCGTTGAGCAGAAGGATGCCAGCGAACGTGAGCTGGCGGTGCGCGAATGCAATACCGGCATCATGGCCATGACCGCCGCTCAACTGCAGCGCTGGTTGCCCCGTCTCTCCGCCGACAATGCCCAGGGCGAGTATTACCTGACCGATGTCATCGCCATGGCGGCAGCCGATGGTGTGGCGATCGCCACCGCCCAGCCCGACAACCCGCTGGAGGTCGAAGGCGTCAACAACCGCCTGCAGATGGCGCGCCTCGAGCGAGCCTACCAGGCCGGTATCGCTGAGCAGCTCATGCTCCAGGGCGTGGCCCTGCTCGACCCGGCGCGCCTCGATGTGCGCGGTCATCTGGCCTGTGGCCATGACGTGGAGATCGATGTGGGTTGTGTCTTCGAGGGCGACGTCGAACTCGGTGAAGGCGTTCGTATCGGTCCCCATTGCGTGATTAGTGACAGCCATATTGGAGCCGAATCGGTGATCGAGGCCCATAGTGTCATCGACGGGTCGGTGATCGCCGGCCGCAACCGTATCGGGCCCTTCGCCCGGCTGCGTCCCGGCTCGCGACTGGCGGTGGGTGCCAAGGTGGGCAATTTCGTAGAGACCAAGAACGTCGAGGTGGGTGAAGACAGCAAGATCAACCACCTGAGCTACGTGGGTGACGCCCGGCTGGGCCGCAACGTCAACGTCGGTGCCGGCACCATCACCTGCAATTACGACGGTGCCAACAAGCATCGCACCGAGATCGGTGACGGGGCCTTCATTGGTTCCAATACGGCCCTGGTGGCACCGGTCAGCGTGGGTAGCGGCGCCACCGTGGGTGCCGGATCGACGATCAGCAAGGACGTGGCCGACAATGCCCTGGCCGTCTCCCGTGGCAGGCAGGTCACCAAGGCGGATTGGCCGCGTCCCAACAAGTCCAAGCATTACTGAGGAAGCTCCCATGTGTGGAATCGTTGGTGCCGTTGCCGAGCGCAATGTGCAGAATATCCTGCTCGAGGGGCTCCGGCGGCTGGAGTATCGCGGCTATGATTCGGCCGGCATGGCCGTGCTGGCTGCAGGGGGGCTGCAGCGCTGCCGTGCCCTGGGCAAGGTTGCCGCACTCGAGCTGCGGCTTGATGCTGAGCCGCTGCCGGGAAACTGCGGCATCGCCCACACCCGCTGGGCCACGCACGGCAAGCCCAGTGAGGCCAATGCGCACCCCCACGCCTCGGGGGATCGTCTGGCGGTGGTGCATAACG
>SKVX01000048.1 GCA_007129225.1 Halomonas sp. | reverse complement strand
GGTACTGTCGGTCATTTCCAGGCCCCGCAGCTCTTCGCCGCGGAAGGTCATTTCCAGCTCCTCGAACAGGGTGTCGGGGGACTTCGGCACCAGCCGGAAGCTCTCGTTGCTGCCCTGCTGCTGGCGCGTAACCTCGTAGTTCTCGGTCAGCTCGCTGGCGCTGCCGGAGAGCAGCAGCGCCGGGGTATGGGTGACCCGCTGGTCCAGTGCCTGGACGGTGACCTGCTCCAGGTCGGGGTCGTAGAGATAAACCTCGCTGCCGTCGGAGATGACCTCCTGCTGGTAGGGGGCGTCCACCTCCCAGCGGAACTTGCCGGGGCGCGACAGCCACATGTTGCCGCTGGCCTGCTGCAGGCGCTGGCCACTGCCGTCGAGGATCTGCTGCTCGAAGCTGGCCTGGTAGGTCTGCAGAGGCTCCAGTATCGAAGCCAGACGATCCGCGCCTTCGCTGGCAAGGGCGGCAACCGGCAGCGCGAGCATCATGGTCAGTGCGGCAAGGGTCTTCTTTACAGTCATTAGCGCTATCTCCATGGACAAGGTCCGTAATGTGAAATCCTGTCAATCGGACCCGGTGAACGCCGACGGGTTGCATGGCCGCCGGCGCTTTCACGTTTGATGCATGTTTGTCGAGGGGACGTAGCCGGCGTCAATTACCCACCGGCGGCGGTGCCAGCACTTCACGAGCACCATTGGTGCCCATGGATGAAACCACGCCGGCCGCCTCCATCGCCTCCACCAACCTCGCGGCCCGGTTGTAGCCGATCTTGAAGCGACGCTGCACGGCGGAGATCGAGGCGCGACGGGACTCGGTCACGAACTGCACCGCCTCGTCATAGAGTGCGTCCTGCTCGGCATCACCGCCTTCAGCACCCTCCGCCTCCAGGCCCGTCAGCGCCTCCGCCGAGACCCCGCCGGAGAGGATCTCCTCGATGTACACGGGCTCCCCGCGGCGCTTCCAGTCCTCGACGATGCGATGTACCTCATCATCGTCGACGAAGGCGCCATGGACCCGGGTCGGCAGGCCGGAACCGGCCGGTAGGTAGAGCATGTCGCCGTGGCCCAGCAGGTTCTCGGCTCCCCCCTGGTCGAGAATGGTGCGTGAGTCGACCCGCGAGGAGACCTGGAAGGCCATGCGGGTGGGTATGTTGGCCTTGATCAGGCCGGTGACCACATCCACCGAGGGGCGCTGAGTGGCGAGTATCAGGTGGATGCCGGCGGCCCGCGCCTTCTGGGCCAGGCGGGCGATCAACTCCTCGACCTTCTTGCCCACGATCATGAACATATCGGCAAATTCGTCGATCACCACCACGATGTAGGGCAGCTTCTCCAGCACCGGCGGCGGCTCGTGCATCTCCCAGGGCTGGGGGTCCCACAGCGGGTCGGCCACCTGGGCGCCCGCCCGCTCCGCCTCATCCAGCTTGCCGTTGAAGCCGGCGATGTTGCGCACTCCCATGGCCGCCATCAGCTTGTAGCGGCGCTCCATCTCGGCCACGCACCAGCGCAGCGAATTGGCAGCCTCCTTCATGTCGGTGACAACCGGCGCCAGCAGGTGCGGGATACCGTCATAGACCGAGAGCTCTAGCATCTTGGGGTCGACCATGATCAAACGCAGCTCCTCCGGCGTGGCCTTGAGGAGCATGGAGATCAGCATGGCGTTGACCCCCACCGACTTGCCCGAGCCGGTGGTGCCGGCCACCAGCAGGTGGGGCATCTTGCCCAGGTTGGCCACGACGGGACCACCGCCGATGTCCTGGCCCAGCGCCATGGTCAGCGGCGAAGCCTCCTGCTGGTAGCGATCGGAGTCGATCACCTCGCGCAGGCGAATCATGGCGCGATGCGGGTTGGGGATCTCGATCCCTACCGTCGGACGCCCGGGTATCACCTCGACCACCCGCACGCTCTTGACCATCAGCGAGCGCGCCAGGTCCTTGGCCAGGTTGCTGATCTTGGATACCTTCACCCCGGCAGCCGGCTTGATCTCGAAGCGGGTGATCACCGGACCGGGCCAGGTATTGACGACCTCGGCCTTGACGCCGTATTCGCGCAGTCGGGTCTCGAGCAGCTCCGCCATGTCGGTCAGCTGCTGCTCGGTGTAGTTCTGCTGATGCGGCTCCGCCGGCGTCAACAGGCGCAGGCTCGGCAGCTCGCCATCCGGTTCCGCCAACTCGTCGAACTGCGGACGCTGGCTCTGCAGATGCTCCACCGTCCAGAGCGTCGGGCCTTCAGGCTGAGCCGCCGCGGCACGGGCCTGCTCAGCGGTGGCGACAAGCCCTTCGCCTTGCGGCTCCCCGCTCGGCTCGACATTGTCAGGCTCGTCTGCCAGGGGCTCCGGAGGGGCGATTCCCTCTCTTGACGCCGCCGCCTGCTGCCAGGCTCGCAGGCCGGCCGCCTGATCCGGATACTCCCCGGACCGCTCGGGCTCAGACTTGGTCTCAGGCCGGGTCTCAGGTTCGGGCACGGCCGGGCCACTCTCATCCTGGTCATCGACCAGGCTGTCCCAACTGAGCCGCGGCTCCTTCGTCTCTTGCCGCTCATCGGGATGCCAGTCACTGAGACCCGGCTCACGCCGTGATGTATCCGTCGCCGCTGCTCTCTCCTGATCCGGCCGGGATCCCGCTTGGTCAGCGATGGAGCTCCCCGCCTCGGCTTGAGCATCCCGCCGAACACTGCCAGCTTCGGCCTCATCGGTCTTCTCCTCCTGGCCCTCCGTGGCCCGAAGCGGCATGGAAACCGATGCTGGCTCGTCATGGCGGCTGGCACTCAGGGGGTAGGAGTCCGCAGCAACCGTACCAGCCGCCGGCAAGCCCCCCAGGGAGGGCTCCGGGGGAGAGGCCGCCGCTGCACCAGCGACATGCCCATGCGCGTCGTCACGAGCGGTATAGGCGGCTTCAGGCCGTTTTGCCGATGGTGTCCGCTCGGGGACTTCCCAGGGAATATCGGTTTCACCATCGTCGCCGAAGCCGGATGAGAGGCTGGGCTCACGGGATACCGCACTGCCGACGACAGGCTCCACCCCACCGCCCCAGGGCAGCAGGCGACGCCAACCACGCCGATCCGGTGACGACGGCCTCTGGACATCGTCCGTCTCCGGTTCGTCGAACGGCTCCTCGTCGACCGGCTCATCGCGCTCGGCACGGCGCGACTCCTGGCGCTCCCGGACCAGGCCGAAGGGCGTGGCGGCCCAACGCCAGAGCTGCAGGCCACGATGCCCCAGTTCGTCCATTACCGTCAGCCATGAAACACCGGTGAACAGCGGAAAACCGCAGAGCATTGCCGACAGCGCGAGCAGCCCCGTGCCACCGGTGTCTACCAGTGGTATCAGGGCTCCCACCAGCCCCTCGCCGAGAATTCCCCCGGATGCGTAGGGCAGCTTGCTCTCGGGGCTGTAGAAGTGCAGCGCACCCAAGGTAGTCGTCCCCAGCAGCAGCAGGACCAACCCACCCAGGCGTACCGCCACCCCCGTGGCATCCCACTCGATGTGAGCCTTGCGTGAACGGATCAGCCACCAGCCGGCGAACCCCAGCATGCCGGGCCACCAGAGGGCACTGGCCCCGAACAGTGAATAGAGCACGTCGGACAACCAGGCACCGATGGGCCCCATCCAGTTGTCGACATCGGTTTCCGGCCCGCGATGGGACCAGCCGGGGTCTGCGGGCTCATAGCTGAACAGCGCCAGCAACAGGAACACACAGCCCGCCAGGAGCAGGATGATCGCACCTTCGCGGGCTGCGCCGTGCAGGTGGAGTCTCATGCGCCGTGCCGTCTGCCGGGCATTCTCCGCCGTTGCGCGCCGGGGCACGCTCTTTTCCTTTGCACTCAACTCGCCAACCCCCTCGCGCCGCACCTGGCGGCGCCTTTCAGAAGCATTCGTATTGCCGGTTTCAGCCGTTCATCATACCGGGAGAGCAGGCCCCGGCACAGTAGCCATGGACGTTGCTTGAGCAGGAGTCGCTCCAGCGTCAGACTAGATATACCTTCACGACAAGGAGCGCCGCACCATGCTGCCCTGGCTTCCCGAACGACCGGTGAGCTTCCCCCCCGTGTCACAGGCGCTGCGTGACCCGGATGGGCTGCTGGCGGCAGGTGGCGCGCTGACGCCCCAGTGGCTGCTGGTGGCCTATCGGCGCGGCATCTTTCCCTGGTACAGCGACGACCAGCCCATCCTGTGGTGGAGCCCGGATCCTCGCATGGTGCTGTTTCCCGATGCCCTGCGTATCAGTCGCAGCCTGGCCAAGCGATTGCGCAATGCCGATTTCCGGGTCACCTTCAACCGCGCCTTCGCCGAGACCGTAGACGCCTGCGCCGCCCCCAGGCCGGGCCAGCCCGGCACCTGGATCACCCGCGAAATGCGTAGCGCCTACATCGCCCTGCACCGCCTGGGCCATGCCCGATCCGTGGAGGTCTGGCAAGACGAGCGACTGGTCGGCGGGCTCTACGGCGTGGCCCTGGGCCCGGTCTTCTTCGGCGAGTCGATGTTCTCGCTGGCGCGCGATGCCTCCAAGGTGGCGCTGGTCCATCTGGTCCGAGCCATGCAGCAAGGCAACGGCCGGCTGATCGACTGCCAGATGCATACCCGCCATTTGGCCAGCCTGGGGGCTCGCGACATCGCCCGCGCCGATTTCATCGGCTATCTTGAAGAGTGCCTGGCGAAACCGACTTCAAGCGGCGGCGACCACCCACTACCCGATTGGCCGCTGCCCGAAGCCGACTCCTGCGCCGAGACCACATCCGCTTTCACATAGGGAGCGACCGACGTGAGCAGCAATACGCCTCAGCACCCGGTACGGGATCTGCGCTTCTTCCTGACCGTGCCTCATGCCTGCAGTTATCTTGAAGGCCACGAGGCAACAACGCTTTTCCTGGACCCTCAGGAGTCCCACAGCCAGGGCGTCTACGATGCGCTTGCGCTGCTCGGCTTCCGGCGCAGCGGGCGTCACCTGTATCGTCCCCACTGCGAGGGTTGCAGCGCCTGCCTCTCGGTTCGCATTCCGGTGCATGACTTCCAGCCCAGTCGCAGTCAGCGCCGCATCCGCCGACGCAACGCGGACCTCCGCCTGATCGAGCGACCTGCGAAGTTCGATGCGGAACACTATGCTCTCTACGAACGCTACATCTATGCTCGCCACAGCGACGGTGACATGTTCCCGCCAAGCCATGAGCAGTACCGTACCTTCCTGACCCTGGACGAGGCCTACTCACGGCTGCTGGAATTCCGGCTCGGTAACCGGCTGCTGGCCGTATCGGCCTTCGACCACCTGGAGCATGGGCTATCGGCCATCTACACCTTCTTCGATCCCGATCCAGAGTGGTACCGCCGATCACTAGGCGCCTATGCCGTTCTCAGCCTGGTACAGGAGGCATACCGGCGGGGCCTGCCCCATGTCTACCTGGGCTACTGGATCAGGAACTGTCGCAAGATGGCCTACAAGGAGGCATACCAGCCCCTGGAGATACTCGACGGCCGCCATTGGCGACGCACGCTGCCTACCGCAAATGCGTCATCGAAGTAAGGCCTTCTTTGCCTTGACGCCCAGCTTGCGGCACAATACCGCGCTATCCGTCGGCACAGCGGCCTGCCTGCTGTCGCCGAGTGAGGCTTCGGGCCGTGCGGAACGGCCATAATGGAAGTCATCGAGATCATCGTAACCATCAGCGAGGAACCGCCTATATGGCACGTGAAGACCATATCGAAATGGAAGGCGTCGTCGTCGATACCCTTCCCAACACCACTTTCCGCGTCGAGCTGGAAAATGGCCACGTCGTGACGGCCCATATCTCCGGCAAGATGCGCAAGAACTACATTCGCATCCTCACCGGTGACAAGGTCAAGGTCGAGCTGACCCCCTACGACCTCACCAAGGGACGTATCGTCTACCGCTCACGCTAATCGCGCCTCGCGAACGAGCCCGACTCCTCAGCACCACGGCTCCCTGCACACACGACAACGCCCCGTCCGAAGACAGGGCGCTGTGTCGAGCGGGCGCCAGGGCGCCCATCAAGGAGCGTCAGCCAGCTCCGCCTCCGTGGACAGGTGCAGTTCGCCATCCTCCACGCTGACGTGCACGACCCCGCCATGCTCCGCCAGCTCGCCGAACAGAATCAGCTCGGCCAACGGCTTCTTCAGCCGCTCTTGGATGATACGGGCCATCGGGCGCGCACCCATGCTCGGATCGTAGCCCTTCTCGGCCAGCCAGTCGCGCGCCTCCATGTCCACATCCAGCTGGACCCGCTTCTCGTCGAGCTGCGCCTGCAGCTCCACCAGGAACTTGTCCACCACGCTGCGCACCACGGAGGTTGGCAGGGAGTGAAACTGGATGATTCCATCGAGCCGGTTACGGAACTCCGGCGAGAAGGTCTTGCGAATCACCTCCATGGCATCGGTGGAGTGGTCCTGGGACTGGAAGCCGATGGAGCGACGCGCCTGCTGCTCGGCCCCGGCGTTGGAGGTCATGATCACGATCACATGGCGGAAGTCCGCCTCGCGCCCGTTGTTGTCGGTCAACCGCCCGTGATCCATGACCTGCAGCAGCAGGTTGAAGACTTCCGGGTGGGCCTTCTCGACCTCGTCGAGCAACAGCACGCAGTGGGGCTGCTTGGTGATCGCCTCGGTGAGCAGACCGCCCTGGTCGTAGCCGACGTAGCCCGGAGGGGCACCGATCAGCCGTGACACGGTGTGGCGTTCCATGTACTCCGACATGTCGAAACGCACCAGTTCGATGCCCATGATCCGCGACAGCTGACGCGCCACTTCGGTCTTGCCCACCCCGGTGGGGCCGGCGAAGAGGAAGCTGCCCACCGGCTTGTCCGGCGACTTGAGGCCGGCACGGGAGAGCTTGATCGCTGCGGAAAGGCTGTCGATCGCCTCGTCCTGTCCGAAAACCAGCATCTTGAGATCGCGATCCAGGTTTTCGAGCAACTTGCGGTCGGAACTGGAAACGCTCTTCGGCGGGATCCGCGCAATGGAAGCCACCACCGCCTCGACCTGGTCGACGTCGATGGTGTCGATGCGCACCTCCGGCGGCAGCAGCCGCTGGTGGGCACCGGCCTCGTCGATCACGTCGATGGCCTTGTCGGGCAGGTGACGATCATTGATGTAGCGATCCGCGAGCCTTGCCGCACTCTCCAGTGCCGCATCGGTGTACTTGAGCTGGTGATGCTCCTCGAAGCGGGAGCGGAGCCCCTTGAGGATGCGGATGGTGTCATCCACCGAGGGTGCCATGACATCAACCTTCTGGAAGCGTCGCGCCAGGGCGCGATCCTTCTCGAAGATGCCGCGGAACTCCTGGAAGGTGGTGGAGCCGATGCAGCGCAACTCACCGGAGGAGAGCAACGGCTTGAGCAGGTTGGAGGCGTCCATGACGCCGCCGGATGCCGCCCCGGCGCCGATCACCGTATGGATCTCGTCGATGAACAGGATCGCATTGGGCTGCTTCTTGAGCTCCGCCAGCAGACTCTTCAAGCGCTTCTCGAAGTCGCCGCGATACTTGGTGCCCGCCAGCAGGGCACCCATGTCCAGCGAATAGACCACCGCGTCGCCGATCACCTCGGGGACGTCCTCCTCGACGATCCGCTTGGCCAGACCTTCGGCGATGGC
>SKVX01000518.1 GCA_007129225.1 Halomonas sp. | reverse complement strand
GGAGGCCGAGCGCCAGCGCCCGCAGATCGAGGAGGCCCTGCGCGAGGTCCTGGCGCCCTTCGAGCAGGACGGCAAGATCGTCATGGGCTCGAGCTCCTGGACCATCACCGCGCGCAGGCCGGCCAGATGAGGGGGCCGAAAACCCGCTCGTTCGCTGCCGCCCAACGCGCCCAGGCCGGCAAGCGGAAGCCTGCCAGGAAATGAGTGGCCGCGGTGCCTGAAGGCACCGCGGTCATGTCACCTAGAACGACCCCATCAGCGAGCCAACGATGATCAGCAGGATCAGGGAGATGATCGGCCCGATCACGGCGACCGCGGCAATGTCCAGGTACGCCTGGCGATGGGACAGCCCGCAGATCGAGAGCAGCGTGATCACCGCGCCGTTGTGGGGCAGGGCGTCCAGTCCGCCGGTGGCCACCGCCGTGACCCGGTGCAGCAGCTCCGGCGAGATACCGGCCGCCTGGCCCATGGCCAGGTAGGTGTCGCCGAGGGTGGAGAGGGCGATACTCATACCGCCCGAGGCGGAGCCGGTCATGCCGGCCAGCAGATTCACCGCGAGGGCCAGCGAGATCAGCGGGTTGTCGCCGCCGGCGGTGGTCACCCAGGCACTGATGGCCTCGAAGGCTGCCAGCGAGGCGATGACCGAGCCGAAGCCGACCAGGCTGGCCGTGTTGAAGATCGGCAGCAGTGAGGCGTTGGCGCCACTGTCCAGCGATGCGGTCAGGTGCTGCAATCGCTGCCAGTTCAACGCAATCAACAGCAGGATCGAGAGCACCAGGGCGGCGATTACCGACCAGACGCCGCGCACCGACTCGATGCTGGTGGCACCATAGGCTGGTTCGGCGAGGTAGCCGGTGTCCATGGCCGGGATGACCACCGCGGTGAACAGGAGGTTCAGCGCAATCACCATGACGATTGGCAGCAGTGCCACTGGCAGGGGAGGCAGCCCGCTGCGCGGCTGCGGCTCGACCTCGGCCAGATCGAAGCCTTCACCGGCGGCTCGCTCACGCAGGTGGTCGTGCGGGCTGGGCTCGCTCTCCTGCTCACCGTAGCCTTCGCCGGCCGTGCGGGCTTGCCTGGCACGGTAGGTCAGCCAGGCCTGTCCGAGGCCCAGCATCACCAACCCGGTCATGATGCCGAGCCCCGGTGCGGCAAAGGGCGAGGTGCCGAAGAAGGGCATCGGTATTGCGTTCTGGATCGCGGGGGTGCCCGGTAGGGCGGTCATGGTAAAGGTGAAGGCGCCCAGGGCGATGGTGCCGGGTATCAGCCGCTTGGGAAGGTCGGCCTTGCGAAACAGCGCCGCGGCGATGGGGAATACGGCAAAGGCGACCACGAACAGCGATACGCCGCCGTAGGTCATCACGGCGCAGGAGAGTACCACGGCCAGGATGGCCCGGCTGTCCCCCAGGCGCTCGACGATGGCGCCAGCCAGTACCTCGGCGCTGCCGGAATCCTCCATCAGTTTGCCGAAGATCGCCCCGAGCAGGAACAGCGGAAAGTACATGACGATGAAATTGCCTGCCGAACCCATGAACACCTGGGTGTAGCTGGCCAGCAGAGGGGTATCCACGGATACCAGTGCCACCAGGGCGGCTAGCACCGGCGCCAGGATCAGCAGGCTCAGGCCGCGGTAGGCCAGGAACATCAACAGGGCCAGTGCAACCACGATAGCCAGAATTCCGGTCATGGCCTGTCCTCCCTGCCCAGCACTCTATCGGGCTTCCCATGCGAACCGCCCTCTTTCCGGGCTGGCACGATGCGCCTGCGTTCATCCATGTGCATACCACCCCCTTTGTCCTTGCTGGAACCGGCATTCATGCAATGTCGGCGCATGCTGCACTGCAGTATATGCGGTGCGGTCTGTTTTTCCTACTCTCCAGTCGGTGCGAACGAGAGGCGGGTTGAACTAAAGTCTAACAGGGGGGATAATGTGAAAAATTCTTCCATTATTTTCCCGGAGGCGGTCGGCAAGGACCGTAAGGACACCATGACGACATTGCGTTTCAATACCATCTGGGATCTGCCCCGGGTCAGCTGTGGCGAGCGGAGCGAAGGTGAATCCCAAAACAGGACTGCGCCCGCCAGCGAGCGCTTTCTGACCATCTGGGATAGTGCGCCTCTGCCCCGGGCCAAGGCGGCCGCGAGCAAGCGAGCCCGGCGCAGGATGCCCAGGTTCTACATATAAGCTCACCTATAGTTGCTATAGGTAGGTTGTACATGTGTAAGAAAAAGATGTAGGCAGAGGTATAATCTCTTGATTAGAGCTATTTCGCGACCGTCACCAGACGTGCCAGCGGTAAATAGTGAAGCGCCCATGCCGTGTCGGCATGGGCGCTTTTTTCGTTGTTGAATAGTGGCTTAGCGGGAGCTTTGTTACATTCCCCATGATTTACCTTGATACATTGCAATCGCTGATCCACGTTGGAAGAAGTCGATGATAGGTGGCTTTTCAGAGTGGCCAGGCCACTTTGCTACGCGTGACTGTAGTGAATAAAAAGGAGAGGTCATGACGTTCATATCAGGTCAAGTCCTGGCGGTTGATGGTGCCCGCTGTGAGCACTGTAGCCTGCATTCACGCTGCCTGGCCATGGGGCTGGAGGGGGAGCAGCTCGCCGGTTTCGATGCGCTACTCAAGAGGCCGCGCCCGCTCAAGCGGGGTGAGGCTCTGGTGCATCAGGGAGATCGATTCAGCAATCTCTATGCGGTGCGCACAGGCAGTCTGAAGCAAGTGCAGGTCCATGGGGATGCGCGTGATCAGGTGACGCACTTCTATCTTCCCGGTGAGTTGGTTGGCCTGGACGGCATCGGTAGCGGGGAGTGTGCCGGCAATGTGGTGGCACTGGAGTCGACATACGTCTGCGAGCTGCCGTTCTTGCAGCTCGAAGCGCTGATGCAGGACTCCCACACGCTGCAACACCGCCTCTTTCGCAGCATGGGCGAGGAACTACGCGATCATCAGCGGATGATGTGTCTGCTTTCCGGGCGCACCGCCGACCAGCGCATGGCGAGCTTTCTGTTGGGGCTCTCGGAGCGTTTCAGGCTGCGCGGATACTCCCCAGCCTGTTTCTACCTTTCGATGTCGCGGGGTGACATCGGTAGCTATCTGGGGCTGGCCATCGAGACCGTCAGCCGTGTGCTCGGTCGGTTCCAGATGCGGAAACTGATCTCCATCAAGGGGCGCGAGGTGTCGCTGGAAGCCATGGAGAGCCTGCAGCTAATGGCGGCAGAGGGTGTCGGGCGTCACTCAGGGAGCTGACTGTCGAACCACGCTCAACAAAGCCGCGTACCGAGCAGCAGCAGCGAGGCGTCGGCGGTCTGCCATCCCCACCAGGCCAGGGTCAGGGCACCCGTGATGGCTGCTGTGGCGGCCAGCTTGATCAAAAGTATCTGGGTCATGCCTGGACCTCCGTGGGCGACGGGCGCTTGACCGGCGCCTCGCTGATGAACCAGTGCAGCAGGGCCGCGACTACCGAGAGCAGGATGGCGATCTTCCATACCACATCATAGTGGCCGGTGAGGTCGTAGAGATAGCCCCCCATCCATACCCCCATGAACGAGCCGAGCTGGTGGAACAGGAAGACGATGCCGCCGAGCATGGAGAGATGGCGGACGCCAAATACCGAGGCGACGATGCCGTTGGTCAGCGGCACGGTGGAGAGCCACAGCAGGCCCATGGCGATGCCGAACAGGTAGGCGCTGGCGGAGCTCAGCGGGAGGAAGACGAAAGCGGCAATCACGGCGCCCCGGGTCAGGTATAGCCAGCTCAGCAGCCTTGGCTTGGAGTAGATGCCCCCAAGCCAGCCGGCGGCATAGGTACCGAAGATATTGAACAGCCCCACCAGCGCGAGCACGGTGCTGCCCACCTGCACGGCAAGGCCGTTGTCGAACAGGTAGCCCGGTAGGTGCACGCCGATGAACACCACCTGGAAGCCACAGACGAAGAAGCCCAGGCAGAGTAGCCAGAATCCCCGCTCTCCGGCGGCCTCGTCCAGCGCGGCGCGCAGCGAGAGGTCGCTGCTCAAGCGTACCGAGGGGCGGTCGCGCAGCATGCCGCCCAGCGGCACCATCAGGGCCGCCAGCGCACCCATGGCCAGCAGCGCGGCGGACCAGCCGAGCCAGCCCAGCAGGCCGAGGGTGCCCGGCAGCATGGCGAACTGGCCGAACGAGCCGGCGGCGCTGACGATCCCCATGGCCATGCTGCGTTTCTCGGGGGCCACGGCACGACCCACGGCGCCGAGGATCACCGAGAAGGTGGTGCCGGAAAGCCCCAGGCCGATCAATAGGCCGGCGGAAAGCGACATGCCCAGTGCCGACTCCGATAGCCCCATTAAGGCCAGCCCCAGCGCATAGAGCAGGCCGCCGATCACCACCACCCGTGCTGCACCGAAGCGGTCTGCCAGTGCCCCGGTGAAGGGCTGAGCCAGTCCCCATATCAGGTTCTGCAGCGCCAGGGCGAAGGCGAATACCTCACGACCCCAGCCCAGCTCGGTACTCATCGGTTCCAGGAACAGCCCGAAGCCGTGGCGCAGGCCCATGGCCAGGGAGATGACCAGGCTACCTACGACAATGATCAGCAGGGAGTGACGGCGGAGGGCGTCCATGGCGAAGGCCTGTTTGCAGACTAATGAAATCGCACTATCGCTGTTATGGCGCCGCCTTGCCAGTCTCAATTTTGCGACAAGTGTGTTGCCAACGTGCCACATGTGTCGCGTCAAACTGGTTCGCTAGAATAAGGCCTTCGACTGCGCCCAATATGGGGGCCATGGCTCACGGTTCTGTCCCCCAGGCCTTGCCTGGCAGGGCTGCTGCTGAAGCTGGCATTGTCGTGGGCCGAGAATGCGCAGGGACGGTTTCGCATTGGTTTATCGGGGAGTAAGGTAAAATATGATCCCCGAAAAACGGACCACAAGAAACCGTCATGGCTATTCTCGACCTGCGTGCTTGCACGCTTGGGCATGAACATGTCGCCCATGCCCATACGCATCACCAGCTGATCCTGGCGACCTGCGGCGTCACCGAGCTGGAAATCGAAGGAGCTGGCGACCTCGTCACAGGCGGCCGCGGCTGCCTGATTCCCTGCTCCTACCATCATGAGTACGAGGGCGATGGCCATAATCGTACCCTGGTGCTGGACGTGGCCCTGGATGACCTGGCATCACTGCGCGACGGTGATGCCATGCAGAGGCTCTTCGAGCGCCCCCAGTTCTTCAACGTGCCGACCCGGCTCAATCAGCTGGCGGGAACGCTGATGGCGCAGCTCGAACAGTTCCCGGCGCTGCATAGCGAGATTGCTGCGCTGCTGCTGAGGGCGCTCTATCTGCACCTGGATCTTGGTCTGGAGCAGGGGGTGACAGCGGCCGGTGCCGGCTATTCGTCGATGCGTGCGGGCGGCGAGCGAATCGACCTTCGCCGCCTCAATGCCTGGATCGATCGCCATCTCGCCGACAATATCCGGGTCGAGGAACTGGCTGGTCTCTGCGCCCTCAGCCCCGGCCATTTCCATGCCCGTTTTCGCGATACCTTTGGTACCACGCCGCTGGCTCACGTTCAGCAGCGCCGTCTCGAACATGCTCACACGCTGGTCCGGCACAGCAACCTGAGCCTGGGGCATATCGCCTCGCTGGTCGGCTTCCGCGACCAGGGCAGCTTTACCCGCGCCTATCGGCGCCTTTTCGACGCGACCCCTTCCGCCGTTCGCCGGGTCCGCGCTGCCAACTGATGCAGCCGACCGGCACTGCCAACTGAAGAGTCTGGGGCAAGTCTTCCTCAGTTGCGGGCAAGCAGTGCCCGCCGACACGTTCTAATCTCACAGTGGAAGCACTTGATCTTCCCGGCCTTGTCGGGGAGGCGATACCCGTGTCTGGCATCTGCTTCACCAAGGACCTCACGATGAAGCTCTTCTATCACCCTGACCAGGAGCGTCATGCACCGACGACCTTCCTGCTGCGTGGTCAGCCGGCCCCATCACCGGAAGGGCCGGTACGCGCTGAAATGCTGGCCGATGGGTTGGCGACGGTAGGGCTATCCCTGACCGCTCCCGCCGAGGTCGACAGCCCGACACTGCGCAGCCGCCTGGCCAAGATACATACGCCGCGCTACCTTACGTTCCTCGAAACCATACATGGGCGCTGGCGCGAGCTGCCCGGTGCCTCGGAGCTGGTGTCGCCCAACGTTCACCCCTGCGGTGGAGGGCACCACTATCCGCGTCATCCGGTCGGCCAGGCAGGCTGGCACCTGCATGACATGGCCTGTCCGGTCGGTGCCGACAGCTTTGCCGGAATCCTGGCCAGCGCCGCCACGGCACAGGCTGCCGCCGAGGCGTTGTTGGGCGGCCATGGCACGACCTATGCGCTTTGCCGTCCCCCTGGCCACCATGCCGGCCCGGACCGGGCCGGGGGATTCTGCTTCCTCAACAATTCGGCACTTGCGGCCACCGTGCTGCGCGAGCACTTTGCCCGGGTGGCCATTCTTGATGTGGATCTCCACCACGGCAACGGGACCCAGGATATCTTCTACTACCGTGGCGATATCTGGACCGGTTCGCTCCATGTGGATCCCGCCGACTTCTATCCCTTCTTCTGGGGCGGCGCCAACGAGGAAGGCATGGGCGAGGGGTTGGGCACCAACGTCAACCTGCCACTGCCGTTGGGCAGCGATGGCCAGGTCTTTCTCGACACCCTGGACGAACTGGTCCACCGAATGAAGGCCTTCCGTCCCGAAGCAATGGTGGTGGCGCTGGGTCTCGATGCCCACCGCAATGACCCCCTGGCGGGTATGGCCCTGGAAACCGAAGATTTCAGGGCCATCGGGCGCCGCCTGGCCGCACTGTCATTGCCCACCGTACTGGTACAGGAGGGAGGCTATCCCACCGAGCACCTGGGCGAGAATCTGGCGGCCTTCCTGACAGGCTTCTCCGGTGGCTGAGACGCCGGGCCGACAAGGTGGAATTACCAATCCGCCAGGGCGATCAACCAACAATCGTCGCCGCGACGAACACGAAACGAGAGAGGAATGACATGAGCATCAACTATCACGACAGCAATACCCGCATGAGCCAGGCCATCATTCACAACGGTACCGTCTATCTGGCCGGCCAGGTCCCCCAGGAAGCCAGTGCCGATATGCGCGGCCAGACGGAGCAGGTACTGGCGCGCATTGACGAACTGCTGGCCCAGGCCGGCACCTCGAAGGAGAACCTGCTGTCGGCCCAGATCTGGGTGACCAGCATGGCGGAATTCGACCAGATGAACGCTGCCTGGGACGCCTGGGTGGTGCCGGGCCGGCCTCCGGTCCGCGCCGCCCTGGAGGCCAAGCTGGCCAAGCCCGAGTGGAAGGTCGAGATCATGGTCGTGGCGGCATTGCCGGAGGCCTGAGATGCGTATCGTATCCGCTGAAGAGGTCGCCGCGGCACTACCCTGGCCGGCACTGGTGGAGCGCCTGGCGAAAACCTTTCGGTCAGGCGTGGAGGCGCCGCCGCGCCACCATCACGCCATGCACCGGCCGGATGGCGAAGCCACCATGCTGCTGATGCCTGCCTGGGAGCGTGACGGCTATATCGGGGTGAAGATGGTCAATGTCTTCCCCCAGAATGCCGACCATGGCCTGCCGGCCATCTCCGGGGTCTATTTCCTCAGTGAAGGCGCCCACGGGCGGCCACTGGCCTGCCTGGACGGCAGTGAGTTGACACGCCGCCGTACCGCCGCCGCCTCGGCCCTGGCCGCGCGGGAGCTGGCACGGAAGGACGCCTCGACCCTGCTGGTGGTGGGTACCGGCAAGCTGGCACCCATGGTGATCGAGGCCCATGCCGCGGTACGGCCAATCACGCGGGTACGCATTTGGGGGCGAAGCCCGGAGAAAGCGCAGCGACTGGCAGCGGAATATGCCGATCGGTTCGAGACCGAGGCGGTGACCGACCTGGAGGCGGCAGTTCCTGAAGCGGACCTGATCAGCTGCGTGACGCTCTCCACGGAGCCGCTGGTTCGCGGTGAGTGGCTCTCTGCCGGGACCCATCTTGACCTGATCGGCGCATTCCGTCCCAGCATGCGGGAAACCGATGGCGAGTGTCTGCGGCGTGGCGAGGTGTTCGTCGACACCTTTGCCGGGGCCAGGGGCGAGGCTGGCGATATCCACCAGGCCATCGACGAGGGAGCCTTCGATTTTGACGAGATTCGTGCCGACCTGGCCGAGCTGCTGCTGGCCAGGGAGCCGGGGCGCTCCTCCGAAGAGGCCATTACAGTGTTCAAGTCGGTAGGGGCCTCGCTCGAGGACCTGGCCGCTGCCATCGAGGTCTGGGAGCAGTTGGAGGAGCGTGCATGAGCGCAGGTGGTGGCGTAGGGAACGGGACGGGTTTTTTCTGGCATGAGCGCTGCTTCTGGCACGACCCCGGGCCTATCGGTGTCTTTTCTTCCCGGGGGGAGTATCTTCAACCCCAGCCGGCTTCGGAGAGCCCCGAGAGCAAGCGGCGGCTGAAGAACCTGCTCGAGGTGTCGGGACTGATTGATGAACTCGAGGTGCGCAAGCCGCCGGCGGCTGCCCGGGAAGACCTGGCGCGCTTCCATACCGGGCGCTACCTCGATGAGCTGGAGGAGGGCGACCGGTCCCAGGGCGGCGATGCCGGTGAAGCCGCCCCCTACATGCCGGGCAGCCTGGCGGCGGCGCAGCACTCGGCCGGCTTGGCCATTGCCGCGGTGGAGGCGGTGGCGACCGGTGAGTTGAAGAATGCCTATGCGCTGTGTCGTCCCCCCGGGCATCATGCCGAGGCGGACCGCGGACGCGGCTTCTGCCTGCTGGGCAACATTCCGGTGGCGGTCATGCGTGCCCGTGCCCTGGGACAGGTGCAGCGGGTGGCGATACTCGACTGGGACGTGCATCACGGCAATGGCCAGCAGGCAGCCTTCTATGACGATCCGGACCTGCTCACGGTATCGATCCACCAGGCCGGTAACTACCCGCTCGACACCGGATTCTTCGAGGAATTGGGGGAGGGTGCCGGTTACGGCGCCAACCTCAACCTGCCGATGCCGCCGGGTTCCGGTATCGGCGCCTACCGCTATGCCATGCAGGAGCTGGTGCTGCCGGCCATCGGCGGTTTCGCCCCGGACCTGATCGTGGTGGCCTGCGGCTACGACGCCTGTGGCAAGGACCCCCTGGGCAAGATGCTGCTCAATAGTTCGGCGTTCGCGGCCATGACGCAGCAGGTCAGTGCACTTGCCGCCCGCATCAGCAATGACAGGCTGGTGATGATCCATGAGGGCGGGTACTCGGAAGGCTACGTGCCACTCTGCGGTCATGCCGTGATCCAGGCGCTGTCGGGAAGCCGGATCTCGGTCCCCGACCCCCAGAATGATGAAATTGCCGGCTGGGGCTATCAGTCCCTGCAGCCCCATCAACGTGCACTGATCGACAGCTGGAGGGAAGCCTGGATGCAGGCGGCACCACTATGACCCACCTATACGACCGCGACGGCTGGATCTGGCACGACGGCGAGTGGCTGCCCTGGCGTGACGCTCGCACCCATCTGCTGACCCATACCCTGCACTACGGCATGGGCTGCTTCGAAGGCGTGCGTGCCTACCAGGGCCCTGGCGGCACGCACCTGTTTCGCGTTGCCGAGCACACAAGGCGCCTGCTGGACAGCGCCCACTCGCTGGACATGGCGATGCCCTTCACCGATGCCGACCTGATCGAGGCGCAGCGGCAGTGCCTGAGCCGTAACGGACTGGCCAATGCTTACCTCAAGCCGACGGTTTACTTTGGCGCCGAGGGACTGGGGCTGCGGGCCAAGGGGCTGACGGTTCACGTCATGGTGGCGGCCTGGGACCTGGGCGACTATATTTCGCCGGAAGCCGCCTCCATCGGTTTGCGCGCGTTGACCTCGTCCTGGGCCCGGCATCATGTCAACATCAGCCTCTGCCGTGCCAAGACCAACGGCCACTATGTCAATTCGATGCTGGCGCTCAATACGGCGGTGAAGGCGGGCTTCGACGAAGCGATCATGCTCGACCCGGAGGGCTACGTCGCCGAGGCCTCGGCGGCCAATATCTTCCTGCTGCGGGATGGCGTGCTGCACACGCCGGAGATCACCTCCTGCCTGCAAGGCATCACCCGCGACAGCGTGATCCGGCTGGCCCGTGAGGTGCTGGGCATCGAGGTGCGTGAGCGTCGCATCACTCGCGACGAGCTGTATACCGCCGATGAAGCCTTCGTGACCGGAACCGCTGCCGAGATCCTGCCCCTGCGCGAGCTCGATGGCCGTCATATCGGCGGAAGGGTGGGCGCGCCGAAGCCGGGCCTGCCGATTGCCGATGATTCCCTCACCGCGCAATTGCAGCGCCTGTACCGCCGCGTTACCCGAGGCGAGCTGGATGATGACCTGAATTCGTTTGGCGACTGGCTGACCCCCGTGTGATCGAAGTGTCAGCGTTCGTGCGATGTGCCGAGTCGATTCCATTCACGGTATAACGTGATACCTTGCGACTACCTGAACAAGATGGACCGAGATGGCACAGGCATTCGTATGGATCGCGCTCTGCTCGCTGCTGACGCTGGGCATGCTATGGGGGCTGGCAGCCCTCAGGTTTCGACTCGAGCTACCCACTCCCTGGCGCCAGGTGACTCTTGGTCTCTGGGGTATGTTGACCCTTGGCCTGGTCGTGCTCGGGCTGGAGAGTGCCATGACGGCGGATCAGCGCTGGTCAGCGCCGTTCGGCCAGCTTGTGCTGCTGGCGGTGCTGATGACCTGGTGGTTTCGACTGCGGCCTTCCCATGACCGCCCCTGGGCCGAGGATGTGGTGCATCTGGCGACCGGCGATGTCGAGGGCAATCGCCTGACCCTACACCATGTCCGCAACTTCGACTGGCGAACGCGAGACGATGCCACGGTATGCTGGGAGCGTCGTCACTATGATCTCGCCCGGCTGGATTCCGTCGACATGATCGTCTCCAGTTGGGGGCGTCCGGGCGTCGCACACGTGATGGTCTCCTTCGGCTTTGGTGGCGATGACTTCGTGGTCTTCTCGGTGGAGGTGCGTCGCCTGCGGGGGGAGCGTTTTTCCGAGATCGGCGGCTTCTTTCGTCAGTATGAGCTGGCGATCGTGGCCAGCGACGAACGGGATGCAGTGCGCTTGCGCAGTAACGTTCGAGGCGAACAGGTCAGGCTGTTCCGTATCACCATGCCACAGCACGCCATGCGTTCGCTGTTGCTTGCCTATGTGGATGAGGCGAACCAGCTTCACGAGACGCCACGTTTCTACAATACGATCACCGCCAACTGCAGCACCCTGGTGTTTGCCATGGCACGCCGTATCGGTGCCGGGCTGCCTCTGGACTACCGGATGCTGGTCACCGACAGGTTGCCCGCATACGCTTTTGCGGTGGGGGGCTTGTGGCGCGGCTACTCGCTGCGCGAGCTCGAACAGCGGGGCAACATTGTCGAACGGGCGAGAATGGCCCACGATGACCCGGCTTTCTCGCGGTGGATACGTCGCGGTGTGCCGGGGTGGGAGGTGCTGTCGGAGCCGCCTGGCGGCAACAGTCGCCGCTGAGTGATCCGCCCTGAGGGGGTGTTTCTTCAACATGCATTGTGCGCAAGCTAATGGTTGGCAAGAAGAGGGTTGGCTAGAATAAAGAGCGCCACGGGAAAGCCCGTGGCGCATCTCCTCCCTGGGCATCTTCGAGATGCCGAACCGCTCCCTGGCAGGCGTCCTGCCCGCTCGCATCCGTGTCGCATCACTCAGCAGTGTCCATTGCCCGTCCCATCGGGACACAGCCTTTATCACTCACCCGGATGACAGCTCAGTAACAAGGAGATGAAAGGTGTGTGATGCCAGCCCTATCCAGTTTAGGCGGCAAGTGGCATTCGCGCGATGCGACAAGTATGCCGCTTCGCTTATTTCTATGATCAGCCATGCCACTACAGCGAGCCTCTCCTCCAATGGTGCCACGCAGCTGTAGGAGCAGCTTCAGCTCGCGACTGGAGGCCGAAGGACTCCCGGCGGTGTTACCCGTCATTGGCGATACCGCCAACGTGAAGGCCTCCGCCGAGGTGCCTATCGGCGCCAGTCGCGATGGAAACTCGGAGCGCTGAACCGAGCACTCCAACAGCGATCCTCTCCACCCACGGTGCTACCCCCCTGTCGGAGTCTCACGTTCGATCGGGCTCGGGAGACGAGCGGGTCACCGCTGTATCCGGTTCCAAAGACTTGAGCAGGCCGCGCAGCAGCGAGAGTTCCTTGCGGCTGGGCTGGGCCCGGGCGAACAGGGCCTGAAGCTGGGTTTCGGTACGGGCATGGGGTTGGGTGAGAAAACCGCTGTGCCGCATGACACGGCCCAGGTGTTCGTGGAAATGTTGCAGCTGCTCGCGGGATGGCTGGCGCTCCTCGGTGGGGCGGGGATGCCGGTAGCCGCTGTCCGGCTGCCTGCGCCAGGCCTTGAACGTCTCGTAGGCCAGAACCTGCACCGCCTGGGAGAGATTGAGAATACCGTAGTCGGGGTTGGCGGGGATGCTCACCTGGTGACTGCAGCAGCGGATCTCGTCGTTGGTCAGCCCGAAGCGCTCGCGGCCGAAGACCAGGGACACCGGATCGTCGGCGTTGGCGATCAGTTCGCGTGCCATCGACTCGGGTTCATCAAAGTGCGGTAGTGGCAGGCTGCGCAGCCTTGCGCTCGCGCCGACCACCTGGACGCAATCGCTTACCGCTTTGGCCAGCGAGTCCACCACCCGGGCATTGTCGATCACGTCCTCGGCACCGGCGGCCAGGCGCGAGGCCTCGGGGTCCGGAAAGCAGCGTGGATTGACCAGCACCAGGTCGGTCAGGCCCATGGTTTTCATGGCCCGCGCCGAGGCGCCGATATTGCCGGGGTGGAAGGTCTGAACCAGTACGATACGAATGTTGGCAAGCATGAGAGTGGCCGTGGGTATCGGAAAACGGCGATGGTACCAAAAAAACAAGCCCCGCACGGGGCGGGGCTTGCTTGGTCTTGCAGGCCGGAAAGGCCTTGGGGGTGGGGCTGGCTTACATCATGCCGCCCATGCCGCCCATGCCACCCATGCCGCCCATGTCCGGAGCGGAGTCCTTCTCTTCCGGATCGTCGGCGATCATGCACTCGGTGGTGATCATCAGGCCTGCCACGGAGCCGGCGGACTGCAGGGCAGAGCGGGTCACCTTGGCCGGGTCGAGGACACCCATTTCGAACAGGTCGCCGTACTCGCCGGTCTGGGCGTTGTAGCCGAAGTTTCCTTCGCCTGCCTTCACCTCGTTGAGGATCACGGAGGCTTCCTGGCCGGCGTTGGTCACGATCTGACGCAGCGGTGACTCCATGGCGCGCATGGCGATGGCGATACCGTGGGTCTGGTCGACGTTGTCGCCCTCGAGATCCTTGATCTTGGTCAGTACGCGAACCAGTGCGGTACCACCGCCAGGTACGACGCCTTCCTCAACCGCGGCGCGAGTGGAGTGCAGGGCGTCTTCGACGCGAGCCTTCTTCTCCTTCATTTCCACTTCAGTGGCGGCACCGACGCGGATGACGGCAACGCCGCCGGCCAGCTTGGCGACGCGCTCCTGGAGCTTCTCGCGATCGTAGTCGGAGGAGGTGTCCTCGATCTGGGCGCGGATCTGGTTGACGCGGGCTTCGATGTCACCCTCGCCACCGTCACCATCGATGATGGTGGTGTTTTCCTTGGACATGGTGATGCGCTTGGCGCTGCCCAGGTGATCCAGCGTGGCCTGCTCGAGGGTCAGACCCACTTCCTCGGAGATCACGGTGCCGTTGGTCAGGATGGCGATATCCTGCAGCATGGCCTTGCGACGGTCACCGAAGCCGGGCGCCTTGGCGGCAGCCACCTTGACGATGCCGCGCATGGTGTTGACCACCAGAGTGGCCAGTGCTTCGCCTTCGATGTCCTCGGCGATGATGGCCAGCGGCTTGCCGGCCTTGGCAACGGCTTCCAGCACCGGGAGCAGTTCGCGGATGTTGGAGATCTTCTTGTCAACCAGCAGCAGGTAGGGGTCTTCCAGCTCGACCGCCATGGTGTCCTGGTTGGTCACGAAGTAGGGCGACAGGTAGCCGCGATCGAACTGCATGCCTTCGACCACTTCCAGTTCGTCTTCCAGGCCACGGCCTTCGTCGACGGTGATGACGCCTTCCTTGCCGACCTTTTCCATCGCTTCGGCAATGATCTCGCCGATGCGAGCGTCGCCGTTGGCGGAGATGGTGCCGACCTGGGCGATGGACTTGCGCTCGGTGCAGGGCACGGCCAGGTTCTTGATTTCCTTGACTGCCGCGATGATGGCCTGGTCGATGCCGCGCTTCAGGTCCATCGGGTTCATGCCCGCGGTCACGCCCTTCATGCCCTCGGTCACGATGGACTGGGCCAGCACGGTGGCGGTGGTGGTGCCGTCACCGGCGACGTCGGAGGTCTTGGAAGCCACTTCCTTGACCATCTGGGCGCCCATGTTCTCGAACCGGTCCTTGAGCTCGATTTCCTTGGCGACGGAGACGCCGTCCTTGGTCACGGTCGGCGCACCGAAGGACTTCTCGATAACCACGTTACGACCCTTCGGGCCCAGTGTGGCTTTTACGGCATTTGCCAGGATGTCAACGCCACGGGCCATGCGCTTGCGGGCGTCATCGGAGAACTTGATTTGTTTCGCTGTCATTTTTCGCTACTTCCTGTGAGTTCGTGAACGTCGTATGGAAAAGGAGGTAAGAGCAGGAGCGGCTCAGCCTTCGACAACGGCGAGGATATCGGACTCGCTCATGATCAGGACTTCCTCACCCTCGATCTTCTGCTTCTCTACGCCGAAGCCTTCTTTGAAGATCACGGTATCGCCGACCTTGACATCCAGCGGACGGACATCGCCGCTGTCGAGAATCCGGCCGTTACCGACGGCGAGCACTTCGCCACGAGTCGGCTTTTCCTGGGCATTGCCCGGAAGCACGATGCCGCCAGCGGTTTTTTGCTCTTCTTCAACGCGACGGACGACGACGCGATCGTGCAAGGGACGGATGTTCATTGCTCACGTTCTCCTGATGGTTTGCAGTGCCATGATTCAACACATGGCGGTTCATCTTCACCCTTCCAGTCATCTGGAAGGTGGAGGCGAGGGACGCCTTCCTTGTCGAAGGTGCCGAGCGCTGCTCGACACCGAAGCCTGGTGCTGACCGTGAAATGGGGTCGGGCAACTCCCTTTCAAGGGCCAGCACGAAATTTTTTTATGCAATGAGTCTCATCGACACAGCGACTTATCGACTCGTCTCGTCACGGCTGATGAAATCTCCCTCCAATGGCCCGTCTTCGCCATCGCACTGGCCCGGGCGGCGGGTCCCTTCCTTGCCTGCCTGTTCGCCGCGAGCCTGCTGCCAGTCGTCGGACTCTCCTTGCCTGTTGCCACTGCGGCGCGCAGCGAGGATCTGCAGGCGAACATTGGCGATGGCCAGCAGTCTGGCGAGCAGACGCCTGGCCCCGGGAATCACGCAAAGAAAGCCCAGTGCGTCGGAAAGAAAGCCGGGGGCCAGCAGCAGGGCACCGCCGAAGATCAGGGCCGCGCCGGTGAGCAGTTCGCTCGAGGGCAGTTCACCCTGCTCCATGCGCTGCCGGGCGCGGGCGAGGGCGGCGGTACCTTCCCGGCGGATCAGATAAAGCCCGATAAAGCCGGTGGCCAGTACCAGCCCAAGCGTGGTCCACAGGCCGATGTTGCTGCCCACGGAAAACAGGATGACAAAATCGAGTAGGGCAAAGAGGGTGAAGATAAGCAGAAAAGGCATGACGGCTCCGGGAGGGTCGGTTGCCGAAAGGATGGGGGCAGATACGGGAAAATCAAGCTTGGCGAGCAATCGTGATGTCAGGGATGGGGGCGGTTGATAGCGGGCTATTGTTTGCTGCAGTGCACAAAGATGCTAATGTGGCACTAAAGCTTCCTGCTCATGCGGCCGAAATAAGCAGGAGAGCGGAATGAAGCGATGTAGCGGCGCTGGTGCCGTTGCCACAATATTCTGAGGAAGCCTATGAAACTGGACAAGACAGTCATTGCCATCACCGGTGGAGCCCGCGGTCTCGGCTTCGCCATGGCGCGTCGCCTGGGCAAGCAGGGCGCCATCCTGGCATTGCTCGACATGGATTCCGATGCGCTGGACCATGCGGTATCCGCTCTGCATGGCGAAGGCATCAAGGCCGGGGCTTACAGGGTCAATGTGGCCGATGAGGACTCCGTGAAGCAGGCCTTCAGCGATATGGCCGGCTCCCTTGGGCCAGTCAGCGGCCTGGTCAACAATGCAGGCATCCTGCGCGACGCGCTGTTGGTCAAGGCCAAGGACGGCAGGGTCGAGAAGACCATGTCGCTGCAGGCGTGGCAGCAGGTCATCGACGTCAACCTGACCGGCGTCTTCCTGTGCGGGCGCGAAGCCGCCGCGCAGATGGTCGAAGCGGGTCACGAAGGGGTGATCGTCAATATCTCCAGCATCTCGCGGGCCGGCAACATGGGCCAAAGCAACTATGCTGCCGCCAAGGCCGCCGTGGTGTCGTTGACGACCACTTGGTCAAAGGAGCTGGCGCGCTACGGCATTCGCGTGGGCGCCGTGGCCCCGGGCTTCATCGAGACCGACATGACGGCCTCGATGCGCGAGGACATGCTCGAGAAGTTGACCGCCGGGGTTCCGCTGAAGCGCCTCGGCGACCCGGACCACATCGCCCAGAGCGTGTCGTTCATCTTCGAGAATGACTATTTCACCGGTCGCGTGATCGAATGCGACGGTGGCCTGCGCCTCTGAGTGAATGGCTTGTCGAAAAGAAGAAATGATCTGAAACACGAGGCCGGCGGTGAATACCGCTGGCCTCGTGGCGTTTCACGGCATCAGAATTCGACCTGGTCGCGGAAGGCCTCCACCGTCGCCGGCCCGATGCCGCTGACCCGGGTTAGGTCGTCGGCACTCTCGAAGCCGCCGTTGGTCTCGCGCTCTTCGATGATGGCTTCGGCCCGGCTGGGGCCGACACCCGGGAGTTCGGCCAGTAGCTCGGCATCCGCCGTATTGACATTGATGGGGGCCACTTCTTGGCCCTGGGCCGCGGAGGCCATGGCCAGCAGCAAGCACAGAATCAGGCCGATCGCCGCACCATGAAGGTTTCCTTTCATGATTCTTCTTCTCCGTGTTGGTAGTTTCTGACACCGGGCGGTGTCCCGTTAAAGCTATAAGAAAGAACGCGATGGCGGGGTCGGAATATGACGTTTTTCTTTGTAAGAAAAAGCCGATTGTCATGCGCGTCATTTTCGGCGGTGTCTGTGGGATAACGCCTTGGTGACATAGTGGATAAGGGCTTACAAATTCGCCCGACCCGCCTGCTGGCGGAGTCGGGCGAGGTGTGAACCGGCACTAAGCGCGGGTCAATCGAGGGGTGCTTGGATGATTCGGTAGCGGCTTATTCGGTGAATGTTTTGTCGGTACGGGCAGCCAGGATGAAATCGTTCTTGTGCAGACCCTTCATTTCATGGGACCACCAGGTCACGGTGACCTTGCCCCATTCGGTGAGCAGGGCGGGGTGATGGCCCACCTCTTCGGCGATGTCGCCGACCCGGTTGGTGAACGCCAGTGCCTGCTTGAAGTTGCGGAACTTGAACACGCGCTCGAGCTGCTTCACGCCGTCGCGCTCGACGATCTCCCACTCGGGGATATCGCGATGGTAGGCCTGGATCTCTTCGTCACTCACATGGGGTGCATCCCAGCTACAGGCTTCACACTGCTGTTCGGATAGTTGGCTCATGCCGTCTCCTTGTCGTCGTCGGGGGATTGTGGTCCATCAGGCTTTGGCACGTTTGGGGGCCGGCTCGAAGAGCGGCTCGTGCAGGCCCAGGGCCATGGCTTCCTGCACCATGCCCATAATGTCCTTGTGGGAAAGGTCGTGCAGCGTCTTGAGGTCGTCAAGCACGTAGTAGAGCGGCTGCAGGATATCGATGCGGTAGGGAGTACGCAGTGCCTCGACCGGGTCGAATGGGACATGTACCGGTGTGTCGGAGAGGGCGTGCAGGGTCTCCTTGGGCGAGGAGATGATGCCGCCACCATAGATGCGCCGGCCGGCCGGTGTATCGACCAGTCCGAACTCCACGGTCATCCAGTAGAGGCGTGCCAGGTAGACCCGCTCCTTGGGCGATGCCGCCAGGCCAAGCCGCCCATAGGTGGCGGTGAACTCGGCGAAGGCCGGGTTGGTGAGCATGGGGCAGTGGCCGAAGATCTCGTGGAAGATGTCCGGCTCCTTGAGATAGTCCAGCTCCTCCGGGGTGCGGATGAAGGTGGCCACGGGGAAGCGCTGGCTGGCGAGCAGGGCGAAGAAGGTGTCGAAGGGGATCAGCGCTGGCACCTGGGCGGTTTCCCAACCGGTGCTGGCCTTGAGCACCCGGTCGATATCGCCGAGCTGGGGTATCCGGTCTTCCGGTAGGGCGAGTCGCTCCAGCCCATCGAGATACTCCTGGCAGACGCGCCCTTCGATCATGCCGAGCTGGCGTTGCATCAGGGTCTGCCAGGTGGCGTTGTCCTGCTCCGACCAGGCGATATGGCCATTCTCGTCGGGCAGGCGTGCGCGATAGCCGGTCTTGCTGGCGACATCGCTGAGATAGGCATTGGATGACGTCATGGGATCTCCGCTGTCGGTTTGTGATTGTCTTTATGTGGCTGTCTTTATGCGACTGTCTGATACGTGCCTTGGATGGCTTCGAGTCTAGACAGGTACGACGCCGGAAAGCGCCTGCGTGATGCCTTACCCCTCCGTCATGCGTCGGCGGTTTCGTAAAGAAAACCTTACAGAATAATTGCCCAGCCGCCTTCTGAAGGGAAAGTCCCGGACAGGCTGGATTGAGGTCGGGTGGGTGTCACGTTATCTTGACGGTAGAGTCACGGTGGCTTGACGTTTTTTCCCGCCGTCTCTGCCTTTACACCACCATTCGCCCGTTCTGATTCGAGTACGCCTGATGAGACTGAGGTTCCACTGCCAGAATCGCATCGGCATTCTGCGCGATATCGTGTCGCACTTTGTCGACTACGGGCTCAACGTGGCGCGGGGCGAGGTGGGTGGCGAGCACGGCAACGCCATCTACCTGCATGTACCCAACCTGCTCAACGCCCAACTGGCGACCCTCAAGCCGGTCCTGGAGGCCGTGCCCGGCGTGTTCGGCGTCCGCCGGGTCAACCTCATGCCCAGCGAGCGCCGTCACCTGGAGCTCGATGCGCTGCTGTCGTCACTCTCCGACCCGGTGATGTCCATCGACATGGAGGGGCATATCGTGGCCGCCAACCGTGCCGCCGGTCAGCTGCTCGGGGTGCGTATCGACGAGGTGCCGGGCCTGTCGCTGAACCGCTATTTGCCCGACGTGGACCTGCCGGCACTGATCCGTCGCAACAACGCCCGGGTCAACGGCCTGCGAATCAAGCTGCGCGACGCCACCTTCCTTGCCGATATTGCCCCCCTGCACCGGGAGCATCTCGATGACGTGGCGTCCCTGGCCGGTGCGGTGGTGACCCTGCACAGCGTCGATCGCATCGGTGAGCGCATCTATCAGGTCCAACGGCAGGAACTGCGGGGCTTCGATGCGCTGTTCCAGGCCAGCCCGAGGCTGGCGTCGCTGATTCGCGAGGCGCGCCGAATGGCACCTCTGGAAGCCCCGTTGCTGATCCAGGGCGAGACCGGCACGGGCAAGGAGCTGCTGGCCCGGGCCTGTCATCTGGCCAGCTCTCGGGGTCAGGCGCCGTTCATGGCGCTGAACTGCGCCGGCCTGCCGGAATCCATGGCCGAGACCGAGCTGTTCGGTTATGCGCCGGGCGCCTTCGAAGGGGCGCGCCCCGAAGGCAAGCTGGGGCTGCTGGAGCTCACTGCGGGTGGCACCATCTTCCTTGACGAGGTGGGCGAGATGAGTCCGCGCTTGCAGGTCAAGCTGCTGCGCTTCCTGCAGGATGGCGGCTTTCGCCGGGTGGGCAGCGACGAGGAGACCTACCTGGACGTGCGGGTGATCTGTGCCACCCAGCAGGACCTGCCCCGGCTCTGTGCCGAGGGGCACTTTCGCCATGATCTCTACCATCGCCTCAACGTGCTGTCGCTGGCAGTGCCGCCGCTGCGGGAGTGCCTGGACGGCATCGAAGCGATGGCCAACCACTTCATCGACCGCGCCGCCCGCCAGATCGGTTGCCGCGCACCGTCGCTGTCGTCGGCGGCCCTGGCTCGGCTATCCGCCTACCATTGGCCGGGCAACGTGCGCCAACTGGAGAACGTGCTGTTCCAGGCGGTTTCTCTGTGCGAGGGCGAGGCCATCGAGCCCTCCCACCTGCGCCTGCCGGATGTGGGCGAGGCGCCGGGGCTGTCGGGTATGGACCTGGATGGCACCCTGGCCGATATCCTCGGCGAGGTGGAGCGTCGCGTGCTGGCCACGCTCTATCCCCACCACCCCTCCAGCCGCCAGTTGGCCAAGCGCCTGGGCGTGTCGCACACCACCATCGCCAACAAGTTGAAGCGCCACGGCATCGGCCCGGAGGGTTAGCGTCAGGCTGGCGAAACCAGCCCCGATCGGGTTACGAGTTCGCGCACCTCGGCGTAGTGGTGGGCTTCCAGTGCGGCGAAGCCGGCCAGCCGCCGCGCCTTGAGGCGGGTGAGCAGCGGCGTGGTGAGGCCGCACAGGAAGCGTGTGATCAGGTCGGGAGTGAGGGGGTGGCGATCCTGGCTGGCGTAGAGCTGCTGAATCAGTTCACCGGCCAGCGCCTTGATCGCCTCCGGCTCCAGCGGTGGCGGCGCCTCGCCCTGGGGCAGCCGGGCGACCTGGCCGTGACAGGCGGAGCAGTGGCCGCACTGCTGTGGCACCCGGTCATCGCCGAACCACTCCGCCAGCCGGCGGCTCAGGCATGCCACGCTCTCGAACAGGGCCAGCATGGCGTGCAGCCGCTCGACTTCCGCCCGCTCCTTGTCGCGGAAGTAGTCATGGAGCTCGTCGCTCAGGGCGGCCGGGTTGATGTCCTGGCGCAGCACCTCATAGACCTCGGTCATCTGCTTGCTTTCCAGCGTCATCCAGCCCTTGGCGACGAAGTAGTCCAGTGCCGTGATCACCCGGCCGCGCTCGGTGTTCACGCCCCGTTCGGCGCCCAGGCGGGCGAGTGCCTCGAAATCCAGGGTGAACCAGGTGCGGGCGCGCTGGGAGGCATCGAGGATCGCCTGCACGAAGGCACCGCGCTCACCCTCGAAGCGGGCGACCAGGGCCTCGGGCTCCTCGCCCAGGCGGAACCGGTACTCGGCGAAGTAGCTGTAGCGCGGGGCGATGATGCCGCGCAGCTCCAGCTGGACCAGCAGGGTCTTCAGTGGCAGGGGACGGATATTGCTCTGCTGCGAGAGGGTGTTGAGCGTCAGTTCCCACTGGTTGCCGAGCCCGCCACGGCTCGCCTCGACCACCTCGTCGATCACCAGGCGAATGCCGTGGTGTTCGGGGGTGTCGCCGTAGACGAAGTTCTCCAGCACGTTGAGGTGGTCGCGCCCGGCCAGCATCAGGCAGTCGGAAGGCTGGCCGTCGCGGCCGGCCCGGCCTATCTCCTGACTGTAGTTCTCGATCGACTTGGGCAGGTCGAAGTGCACCACGTTGCGAATGTCGGCCTTGTCGATGCCCATGCCGAAGGCAATGGTGGCGACGATGCATGGCATCTCGCCGGCCATGAAGTCGCGCTGGATGCGCTCGCGGATCTCGCCGTCGAGCCCGGCGTGGTAGGCGGTGGCGGGAAGCCCCGCGCTGCTCAGGTAGGCCGCCATGCGTTCGGCGGTCTGCTGCAGGGTGACGTAGACGATGGTGGGCTCGGGTGGCTGGACGCCGAGCTTGGGTCGCAGCCAATCGACCAGCCGGCGTGGGCGCATCTCGGCCGGCACCGGGGCCACTTCCAGGTTGAGGTTGGGGCGGTAGAAGCCGGTGGCGGTCACGTCGCCCTCGGCAATGTCGAAGCGCACGCGCATGTCGGCGATCACCCGCGGCGTGGCCGTGGCGGTCAGCAGCAACACCTGGGGGATGCCGAATTCGTGTCGATACTGGGGCAGCTTGAGGTAGTCCGGCCGAAAGTTGTGTCCCCACTCGGAGATGCAGTGGGCTTCGTCCACCACCATCAGCGAGATCGGCACGCGCCGGATGAAGGCGCGGAAGCGTTCGTTCTTGAGCCGCTCCACCGAGATCATCAGGATGCGGATCTCGCCGCGCTTGACGCCTTCCATGACGGCGGCGGCTTCCTCGCGGCTCTGGCCCGAGTCGATGCTGGCCGCGGCGATGCCGTGACGCGCGAGGAAGGCAAGCTGGTCCTGCATCAGCGCCAGCAGCGGTGATATCACCAGCGTCAGGTGGGGCAGGTGCAGGGCGGGCAACTGGTAGCAGAGCGATTTACCGGAACCGGTGGGAAAGATCGCCGCAGCCGAGCGGCCTGCCGTTATCGCGTCGATGACCGGGCGCTGTCCGGGGCGAAAGTCGTCATAGCCGAAGACCTGTTGTAACGTCTGGTCGATCATGTAGGCACTCCCTGCGCTGCTGTTTTTGTCCTGAATGTCATGTTCTGAAGGCGGAGGCCATGGCGACCACCGAGCGACACCGAACATTCTCGCATATCGTCGGCTTCGACGACTGCCCGTTCCCGCGTGGGCATCGGGGCGACGTCGCCATCGTCGGCGCGGTGTTCTCCGGTCTGCGCCTCGAGGGCGTGCTCTCCGGCAAGGTGCGCCGCGACGGCGTCAACAGCACCCGTGAGCTGATTCGCCTGGCCGGCGGCTCCTGTTTCGCCGGCCACCTGCAGCTCGTCATGCTGCAGGGCATCGCCCTGGCGGGCTTCAACGTGGTCGACGTGCCGCGCCTGCATGCCGAGCTGGCCCTGCCGGTACTGGTGGTGGCGCGCCGGGCGCCGCGTCGCGACGCTATGCGTCGGGCGCTGCTCGAACATATTCCCAGCGGTGCCGGTAAGTGGGCTCTGGTCGAGCGCCTGGGCGCAATGGAGCCGCTCGCCGGCGTCCATGTTCAGCGTGTGGGGCTGAGCGAGGCCGAAGCGGCGGATGTGATCCGCGCAACCACGCCCCATGGCAAGATACCCGAGCCGCTGCGGGTCGCGCATCTGATCGCCGGCGGCGTGACCACTGGTGAGAGCAGAGGGCGAGTCTAGCGGG
>SKVX01000562.1 GCA_007129225.1 Halomonas sp. | reverse complement strand
TCTACATGAATGTGCGCGGCTACCACTGGAACGTGAAGGGTCCCCAGTTCTTCGAGCTGCACACCAAGTTCGAGGAGCTCTATACCGACCTGCTGACCAAGGTCGACGAAGTGGCCGAGCGCATCCTGACCCTAGGGCACCAGCCAGCCCACGCCTACAGTGACTATGTGTCCATGGCGGTGATCGGCGAAGACAAGGACGTACACGATGGCGAAGCCTGCGTACGAGGCGTGCTCAAGGGCTATCAAACGCTGATCGAGCTGCAGCGCGAGGTTCTTTCCCTGGCCTCCGATGCCGATGACGAAGGCACCGCCGCCCAGGCCGGTGACTACATTCGCGAGCAGGAAAAGACCGTCTGGATGCTCAACGCCTACCTGGGCTGACTGCCCCAGGGCCTGCTACATCACCTGGCCTCACGATCGCGCCATCCCGGCTACGGCACCGCCCCTTCAGGCGGTGCCGCTTTTTGTCGATCTCAAGCCACCCGAGTCTCCGTGAGATCCTCGATCAGCCCACGCAGCAGTGTCCAGAACTCCTCGACGGAGGCCAGCTCCACCCGCTCGTCGGGGGAGTGCGCCCCGCGGATCAGCGGGCCAAAGGAGATCATGTCGAGGTGGGGGTACTTGCCGGCCAGGATGCCACACTCCAGCCCGGCATGGATCACCTTGACGGCCGGGTCGCTGCCCAGTTCCCGCTGATGCAGCCGGCGGAAGCGTGCCAGCAGGGGGCTGTTCGGGTCGGGCGTCCAGCCGGGATACGCGTTCTCGACCCGAGTGCGGGCACCGATCAGGTCGAACAGCCCGGCAAAGCGGTCGGCCATGTCCGCCGTGGCACTGTCGCGCAGCGAGCGAACCAGTGCGCAGAGATGGAAGCGCCCCGCCTCCAGACTGACCACGCCCAGATTGTTGGAGGTCTCCACCACTCCGGGCATGTCCTGGCTCATGCGCTCCACCCCACAGGGCGCAACATGCAGTGCCGCCACCAGCATACGGCTGGCATGGGCGTTGAGCGCCTTGGCCGGCGGCGCCGCCAGGGCCTGCAGGGACAGTGTCATCCCCTCGTCGATGCCTGCCAGCTCGGCACGCAGCTCCTCTTGCAGAGCGGCGATCCGTTCACGGGCAGCCGTTTCCTCTTCAACCGGCAGCGCCAGGGTGGCAAACGCCTCACGGGGCAAGGCATTGCGCAGGGTGCCGCCATGGTAGCCCACCAGGCGTGCGTCGAAAGCCTCGAGCGCGCGCAGGGCCCGCACCAGCAGCCGATTGGCGTTGCCACGACCACGGTGAATATCGATCCCGGAATGGCCCCCCACCAGGCCGGTGAGGGAGAGTCGCAGCGCCACTTCATCGTCGGCAAGCTCGGCGGTCGGCAGCTGCGCCTCCACCACGATATCGGCACCACCGGCACAGCCGATGAAGACCTCGCCACGATCCTCCGAATCGAGATTGAGCAGTACTTGGCCGTCTAGCCACCCTTCCGCCAGATTAAGGGCCCCGCCCATGGAGGACTCCTCCTCCAGGGTGAAAAGCGCCTCGAGCGGGCCGTGCTGCAGACAATCATCCTCGAGCACCGCCAGTGCCGCCGCCACTCCCAGCCCGTTGTCCGCCCCCAGTGTGGTGTGGCGGGCATGCAGCCAGCCGCCGTCTACATAGGTCTCGATGGGATCCCGCGTGAAGTCATGGGGGTGGTCGGCGTTGGCCTGGGCCACCATGTCCAGGTGTCCCTGCAGGATGACGCCCGGCGCCGCTTCATTGCCCGGTGTGGCAGGCTTGCGAATACGCAGGTTGCCGAAGGCATCGCGGTCATGGCCCAGGCCGCGGGCATCCGCCCAGGCCTCGAGAACGGCCACCAGTGCGGCCTCGTGACCGGAGGGTCGCGGCGTGTTGCACAGGGTGCGAAAGTGCCGCCACAGTGGCTGCGGCGAAAGCTGCTCGAGATGTTCGTTCATCATGGAATCTTCATGTGGATAACCGAACTACCTTACCACGTCCCCCAGCACGACCTGACCCTCGATGAGCCGTGCCACGGCCCTGCGCAGCTGTTCCATGACGCCGCGTCGGCCCGCAACCTTCAGGGTAGTCGCCAACCAGCGCGTGTCACGATTCTGGAATGTCCAGGCCACCAGCCAGACAAGCGCAGGGTCGTTACACCCCTCGATCGCCGCCTGGCGCAGCAAGGCCTGGAGGGCCGGACGCGCCAGGGCCGGCTCGCGATAGCCGAAGGCCACATCGGCGATATCGCGCCGGTCGGAGGCATTCATGACGGGTCTCGGCCCTTCGGCCAACAGCCTGAGCGCCACCGCCGGGTCCAGATGATTGAGCTCAAAAGCGAGCAGTGTCGGCAGCAGACGCTGAAAGCCTGTTGTCAGCTCGTCGACCAGGGCTTCGCCCCGTACGCTGGTTGGCAGCACCACCATCAGTGCATGCTCGCCGGTGGCCGTCTCCCTGGACAGCCCCAGCCTGACGACCCGAAAGCCCTGCGCCTGCCAGAAGGCCATCAGCCCCGGCTCGGCGCCGAAACTGGCGCCCAGCAGGTCGATCCCGTCCCGACGCGCCGCCGCCAGGGCCGACTCGATGAGCCATCGCCCCAGCCCCTCGCGGCGGCGCCCGGGGTGCACGGCGATGCGCTGCACACGACGCACGCGAGCCTTCAGGGCGTCTCGGGAACCGCTATGGGCGGCCAGGGACTGGGCCAGCAGGTGACCCGGTGGCCGACGCTCGCCCCGGGCCACCCGTTCGGCCAGCCCGGCATCGAAGCCGCCTTCGTCCCCCTGGACCATCACCCCCAGGGCGTGCCCCTCGGCATCCAGCGTCGTGACCTGCAGCCCCGGCTCGTCGAGCAAACGGCGCAGGTCTGCCGGGGTCGTTCGGTAGTGAGCCTGAACCAGCAGCCCGAAGATCTCGCGCAGGGCGTCTTCATCAGCGGCAAGCGTCGAACGCTGCCAGCATAGCTCTTTCAACGGCGCCGGCGGCGCTATCGGTGCCGGCTCGGCATCGAGCAGCAGCAGGTCGCTGACCAGGCGCTCCAACGGGTCTCCTCTTGCCCAGCGTATCGGCGCTGACAGATGGAATTCGTGCCAATCGGGCGCCAGGCGCTGCAGCCGCTCTCGGAAGCGCAGGGCAAAGCCTCGACCAGAGCCCTCATAGCCATGGACGGTGGTAGCGAAGGCAATCCTGGGGAAGGCCTCGAGCCACTGGCACAGCATGCCGGCGGGGATCGCCGCCGCCTCGTCCACCAGCAACCGACTGCCGCTGCCGCCCGCCTCTCCTCGCTCAGCCATGGCGGATAGTTCGTCCGGTGCCACGAATGCCACCCGCCCCCCTTGGCTGTCGAAGAAGTCGCTCCCTTGCCGCCGCCCCTCAGGACAATGAAAGCTCAGCCGCTCGAATAGAGCCGTCACCGCCGAGGGCCGGGGGGCCGTGACCAGTATGTCGCGCTCCCCGCCGGCCAGGAGTCGAGCACAGGCAATGCCCAGGGCCGCCGTCTTGCCGCGTCCTCGGTCCGCCGTGAGCACCAGCGGCCGGCGCCGCTTCTGCCTGACCAGCCGAGACACCGCCTCGGCCTGATCGGTCGTGAGGCAGTCCGGGTCCTCAACCGGGGCAAGACTTGCAGGCTGGCTGGGGAGCCATGCGGAAACCACTGGCGGCGCACCGGTATGCCAGTGAACCACACTGCCGTCTGCCTCCAGCCGGCGGCGTAGACGTGAAAGGTAGCGGCTCTCCTGCTGGCAAACTGCTCGCGGCCTTGCCCAGTCGACAGGCGTCAACAGCAGCAGCAGCCCACCGGCACACAGGGTGCCGCTCAAGGCACCAAAGGCGTTCGGATCGAAATCGCCCCCCGCCGTGACCGTGTCGAACACGATCAGGTCATGCTCGCCCCCCAGGTGGCTAAGCGCCTTCGACGGTGACAGCCATGGAACGAGATGGCGCCTTGACGGAGGCCCTGGAGCCACCCAGCAAGGTGCTTGCCAGGAACCTCGCTGCCAGATCTCCGCGGCTCGGTCGAGAACCTCCTGCGCATCACCGCTGATCCAGACAAGCCCACGCCAGCCATGC
This sequence comes from Halomonas sp., assembly GCA_007129225.1. Taxonomy (GTDB): domain Bacteria; phylum Pseudomonadota; class Gammaproteobacteria; order Pseudomonadales; family Halomonadaceae; genus Halomonas. The sequence goes on along the minus strand of SKVX01000562.1, from coordinate 3,569 downwards.
CTCGCCATTTGGTAAGACCAATTCAGCAATAAAGCGGCCTCCGATACACTCAAAAGTCTCTCCTGTGGTAGAAGCAACTGCGTTAAAAGGGCCATGAAAAAGCACCTTGCCCTTAGCAATTGGTCGAAACGGCAATCTCGCAAGGAGTCATGAGCCTGCTAATTCTCAATTTACTTTTCGAGATTTTAGCAACGCTTTATTGAATTTTTACCGCCGTAACCTGCATCTTTCTATTTCATCAGCCTAAACCGGCGACACTGCATTAAACGGCTCAATTGGTCTTACCAATTTTCCAGCTTGAGCCGAACCAGCCCCCTCGATAACCTCATTCTCGGAATAGGCCTTTCCTACAACAATACCCGTCGCAACAAGTGGAGTCGCGTCTATGCAAGCCCATACTGGCCGCAGAATACCTGCACGCTTCAAGCTGATCGGCACAACAGCTGCCGTCATGCTGGCAAGTGCCACCCTAGTCAGTACCGCCAATGCCCAGGAGCGGGTCCGCTGGCAGGTTCCCATCGCCTTCCCGTCGCACCTGGTGGGCCTGAGCACCCCGGTGGTACACCTCTCCGAAACCCTGGAAGCCATCTCCGACGGCAATATCAATCTGCGTTACTACGAGCCGGGCGAGCTGATCCCGCCGTTCGAGATTCTCGATGCCGTCTCCGAAGGCCGCTATCCAGCAGGCTACACCTGGATCGGCTACGACCAGGGCAGCATCCCGGTGCTGCCGCTGCTCTCGGGCCCTCCCTTCGGCATGGAGCCCCCGGCCTTCATGGCCTGGCACTACTTCGGTGACGGAGACGATCTGCTCCAGGAAGTCTACGAGCCCTATGGCGTCAAGGCACTGCTGTGCGGCGTGATCGGCCCCGAAGCCGCCGGCTGGTTTGCCGAGCCGCTGGAGTCGCTGGACCAGATCGACGGCCTGCGCATCCGCTTCGCCGGCATCGGCGGGCGCGTGATGGAGGAGCTGGGTGCTTCGGTCACCATGCTGCCCGGCGGCGAGCTCTACCAGGCCATGGAGCGCGGCACCATCGACGCCATGGAGTTCTCCGCCCCGGCGGTGGACCGCATCCTGGGCATGCAGGAGATCGTTCAGAACTACATCATGCCGGGCTGGCACCAGACCTACACCACCTCCCACCTGCTGGTGAACCAGGAGACCTGGGATGGCCTGACCGACCTGAGCCGCGCCCAGATCGAGACCGGCTGCCGCTCGGCGACCCTGTTCGGCTTCTCCGAGAGCGAGTGGGAGAACCCCCAGGCACTGGCGGAGTTCGAGGCCGAGGGCGTGAATGCCCAGACCCTGTCGCCGGAGATCCTCGCCGAACTCGAGGAGGTGACCATGAAGGTGCTGGAGGAGATGTCCAGCGAGGACGAGCTCTTCGCCCGCGTTCTGGAAAGCCAGCGCGAGTGGATGAGCGTTCACGGCAACTGGCACTCGAAAGGCTACCTGCCGCGCTCCTACTACGCCCCCAAGTCCGACTGATCCAACACGGCTGAGCATCAGGGGGCCTCAAGGCCCTCTGATGCGTATTGCACTGCTTCCGGTTACATGAGGCCGCTCATCGATGTCCACACCCCATGCCGACCACGAGTCGGCCAACTCGCCTCACCCTCAGCCGCCGGCTCTGCCCACCAACCGGCTGAGCCATGTGCTCGACACCGCCATCGCGGTGATCGGCAAGACGCTCTCCTGGCTGTGGATCGCCACCCTGGCCGTCGTGCTGACCAATGTCTTCAGCCGCTTCATCCTCGGCCGCGGTTCCATCGCCCTGGAAGAGATGTCCTGGCACCTGTTCGGCGCCACCATGATCCTCACCCTCGCCTATGCCGTGGTCACCGATGACCACGTGCGCGTGGACGTGCTGCGCGAGAAGTTATCGCTGCGCTTCCAGGCCTGGGTCGAACTGCTCGGCATCGTGCTGCTGATGCTGCCGATCCTCTACTTCATGATCGACAACCTCATCGAGTACGCCTACCGCTCCTTCGACCGCGGTGAGCGCTCCCAGGCACCCAGCGGCCTGCCCTACCGCTTCATCATCAAGAGCACGCTGCCCATCGGCATGATCCTGATCGCCATCGCGCTCTCGTCGCGGGCCCTGCGCTGCTGCACCTACCTCTTCCACTTTCCTCGGGAGCTGCACCTGCGTCGCCCGACCGACTTTCGCTAACGCGGATCAGCGAGGATTAACATGGGTCTCGAAGAATTTCTCGTCATCGGCATGTTCGCCGGTTTCATGGGGCTGCTGCTGATCGGCTTCCCCGTGGCCTGGGCGCTGGCCGGCATCGGCTTTGTGTTTGCCATCATCGGCCATGTGCTGGTCGAGCACATGGGCGCCGATCTCTGGTTCTCCTGGGGCGGCACCATCGGCGTGCTCGACCGACGGCTCTACGGCATCGTCGCCAATGAGCTGATGGTGGCGCTGCCGCTGTTCATCTTCATGGGGATCATGCTCGACCGCTCGGGCATCGCCGAGCGGCTGATGAACTCCCTGGTGCGCGTGCTCGGCGGCCTGCGCGGCGGCTACGCCGTCACCGTGGTGATCGTCGGGGTGCTGCTGGCCGCTTCCACCGGTATCGTCGGCGCCTCGGTGGTGCTGCTCGGCATGCTCTCCATCGGCCCCATGCTGCAGGCGAAGTACAACAAGTCGCTGGCCGTGGGCACCGCCTGTTCGGTGGGCACCCTGGGCATCCTGGTGCCGCCGAGCATCATGCTGGTGCTGATGGCGGATCGCCTGGGGACCTCGGAGGCCTCGGTGGGCCGGCTGTTCATGGGCGCGCTGATCCCCGGCATCATGCTGGGGGTGATGTACATCGCCTATATCATCATCGCCGCCTACATCAAGAAGGACCTGGCGCCGGCACCGGAGAACCGCCAGCCGCTCAATGCCCGGGCGCTGCTCGAGGTGCTGATCGCCGTGCTGCCGCCCATGGCGCTGATCGTGGCGGTGCTGGGCTCGATCTTCACCGGCTTCGCCACCACCACCGAGGCCTCGGCGGTGGGCGCCCTGGGGGCCATGCTGCTGGCGCTGTTCAATCGCCGCCTGAGTTTCGACGTGGTCTCCAAGGCGCTCTACCAGACCACCCGCACCACCGCCTTCATCTTCGGCATCTTCGTCGGCGCCACCATCTTCGCCGTGGTGCTGCGCGGCCTGGGCGGCGACGACGTGATCCGCGATGCCATCACCGGACTGCCCTTCGGCCCCGCCGGGGTGGTGCTGACGGTGATGCTGGTGGTGTTCCTGCTCGGTTTCTTCCTCGACTGGGTGGAGATCACGCTGATCATCCTGCCGCTGGTGGCGCCGGTGGTCTTCAGCCTGGGCGTCGATCCGGTGTGGTTCGCCATCCTCTTCGCCATCTGCCTGCAGACGTCGTTCCTGACGCCCCCGGTGGGCTTCGCGCTATTCTACATCAAGGGCGTCTGTCCACCGGGCATCACCACCACCGACATCTACAAGGGCGTGGCACCCTTCGTGGCCATACAGCTGCTGGGGCTGGCGCTGGTATTCTTCTACGAACCCCTGGCAACCTGGCTGCCCGCACAGGTCTATAGCGGACGCTGATCC
>SKVX01000511.1 GCA_007129225.1 Halomonas sp. | reverse complement strand
GCCTCCTCGCGGCGACCTTCATCCTCCAGGAAAGCGGCATAGTAGTAGTTCACGTCGATGCCGTCCGGGCGAATTTCCAGTGCGTGCTGGAACATCCGCTCGGCGGTATCGCTGTTGCCGAAGCCGACCGGGCGTCCCGGCGCCCGGTCATAAAGCGCCCCCAGAGTCACGTACGCCGAGCCGTTACCCCCGTGCGGATCGAGTTCGATGGCCTTTTCCAGGGCGTCGCGAGCACTGCGGGCACTGCCAAGGGCCCCAAGGCCACTGCGCTCACGGGCATGGGAAGCCTCGATGATGCCATACCAGATCAGCGGCTGGGCCTCTCCGGGATGCGCTTCTGCCAGGCTCTCGGCCTCATCGGCGAGCGACTTCAGGGCACGTCGACGATCGCCCTCGGCGCGCTGTGTATTGATCTGCTCCCAGCGCTGCTTGAGCGCTTCAACCTCGCCTTCCCAGGCGACGGCGCTGCCTAGCGGGGCCAGTGCGATGCCGATGCCCAGTGCAACGGCTAGTAGATGGTGTCGAATCATGTCCGGTCTCCTTGGGGTTATTCTCGAACGCTACGACGGGGGTCGCTCATGCAATGTAACGAACGTTTGAATGAACATCCAGCTCCCTTGTTCACCGCCTGGCCCCCGACGGGAGAATGGCGTATGTTGCGACACTCAGCCGTAACAGGAGTGGCATGGCATGAAGGGCCGCAACATGACCCGCTGGCGAGACCCGGCCAAGGATCCGCGCCAGGAACCCAAGAGCAATCTGATCACCCTTGAGGGGGCGGAACGCCTGCGGGGCATCCTCGATCATCTCTCCCGGGTGAAGCGGCCGGCCCTGTCGGCCAAGGTGGGCGAAGCCGCGGCACTGGGAGACCGCAGCGAGAACGCCGACTACACCTACAACAAGAAGGAGCTTAATCGGGTCATCGCCCGCATCCGCTACCTGACCAAGCGGCTCGACGAGCTACAGGTGGTGGACCGGCTGCCGGCAGCGACCGACAAGGTCTATTTCGGCGCCTTCGTTACGCTGGAGGACGAGGAAGGCGAGGAGATGCGCATTCGCATCGTCGGCCACGACGAGACCGATACCGGCAAGCGCTGGATCAGCGTCGACGCCCCCTTGGCCAAGGCGCTGCTGGGCAAGGCGCTGGACGACGACGTGACGGTGAAGGCACCGGCCGGCGAAACCACCTACATCATCACGGATATCGCCTACCGCGATCCGGCGGCCAAGGCTCGATAGACCCGAAATCGCCGGTCGTCGGCAAGGATTTCGAAGCCATCGAAGGCGCCCTGCAGCAGATCCGGGTAGGGCAGGAAGGCGTTGGCCACCAGGATCAGCTGGCCGCCCGGCATCAAGTACTCGGGCGCCTCGCGGATCAGGCGCCCGGCAGGACCATAATCGATGCTGCGCTCCTGGTGAAAAGGCGGATTGCTGATGATGGCGGCGAAGCGTCGCGCTTCCAGTGCCGAGTAGACATCGCCGGCCAGTACCTCTCCTTCCAGCCCATTGGCGGCCAGGGTGCGCCGGGTCGCCTCGACGGCAAAGCCATTGATGTCCACCGCCGTGATCCTGTGGCCGCGCCGCGCCAGCCAGGCCGCCAGCACCCCATCGCCACACCCCATGTCGAGCACATCCCCTGCTCGTTCGGGCCCCGGCAGATGTCGCTCGAGCGCGTCGAGCAGCAGCCTGGTGCCATCGTCCAGCTTGCCATGGCCGAACACACCCGGGTGGCTGATCAGGGTCAGCCCCTCGGCCTCGAAGCGGGTCCAGGCTGTCTCGGGGTCGATACCCACCCGGCCCAGGCGGGTTTCGAACAGCGTGCAACGCCGGGCGCTATCGCGCTTGCGACAGCCCAGCCCCAGTGCTGCCAGCACCTTGAGCACCCGCTTGATACCCCCCTGGTTCTCCCCCACCAGCTGCAGCCGCGTTCCCTCTGGCAGGTTGGCGCAGAGCCACAGCAGCCACCACTCCCCCAGGGCGTGGGCCTTGGGCCAGAACAGTACTGCGCCGGGGGGCTCGCCGATGGTGTCGGCATCGAACGGCGAGAAAGCGGGTCGGCTGCACGCCTGCCAGGCTTTCAGCACCCCATGATCGGCGCTGAGTACGCCGCCCTCCCCCTCTTCGAGCCAGGGATCACGGGGCGGTGATACCCAGAGCCAGCCTCGGTAGTCGGCATCCTGGCGTTCGAGCAACTGGCAGACCGGGGTCTCGGCAGACATCGAAACTCTCCTTGATCAGTTGGCGGTATCGCAGCGAACCAGGGTATAGAGCAGGTAGCGCCCCAGCCGCCAGTGGGGTTCCGTGCGGCAGTAGCGCTGCTCGAGCGCCACCAGCCGGGCCCAGTCGGCTTCCGTGCTCGGCGGGTGGCGCAGGTAGTCGTGAAACACACGAATACCGGCCACCGCCTTGATGCCCAGGCCGTTCTCGGCGCTCCAGGCCTCCACCTGACCATGGGTCAACGGCGAGATCGGCGTCAGGCGCTGGCGCTTGCCGGTGCCCTCCAGGCGGTCGTCCAGCGCCTTCTCCAGGTTGCCCTTGACCACGTTGGACAGGCGCAGCGCATCGCGGTTGAACACCATCAGCGACAGCTGCCCGCCCGGGGCCAGCTGGCCCGCCAAGGTGGCCAGCGCCGCCCGGGGATCGTGCAGCCACTCCAGCACCGCATGGCAGGCGATCAGCGACCAGAGTCCTTCCGCACGCTGCGGTAGCGTCTGCAGCGATGCCTCGACGAAGGTGATGGGCTGCCCGGCCAATTCCCGGCGGGCATGATCGAGCATGTCGATGGCCGGCTCGACCAGGGTCACCGCATGCCCCCGCCGGGCGAACCAGCCTGACAACTGCCCCAGGCCGCCACCCACATCGAGCACCGGCTGGTCGTCGAGATGGAGCATTTCCGGCAGCAGGCGATCGAGCAGAACCAGCCGCAGTGCCCCGCGGGGGCCACCGTAGAGACTGCCGGCAAACTTCTCGGCCAGGCCATCGAAGTGACGATCGCCGGCCGACGAGAAAGGGGAAACGGGATCAGACATGCAGGGCTCGGCAACGGCGGAATGTGGCGGGCATTCTACCTGCCTTCTACCGGCCTGGGCAGGTGCTGCGCCCAGGGGTTTGCCGCCTCCACCTGGGCCGCCAGGGCCAGCAATCGTCGCTCGTCGCCCATGGCGCCGATCACCTGCACGCCCACCGGCAGGCCATCGGGCGTGACATGCAGCGGCAGCGACATGGCCGGCTGGCCGGTGAGGTTGGCCAACTGGGTGAAGGGGGTGCGTGCCAGGGCATCCCTGGCCAGGTGCTTGAGCATTCCGGCCTTGAGTGCCAGCGCCGGGAGGCCGGGTATCGCCAGCAGCGACATCAGTCGCTCCTGGGACGCCGCCGGGTAGAGCTCACCCAGGCGCGGTGGCGGTGCCGCGGCTACCGGCATCAGCAGCATGTCGTAGCGTCGATGAAAGGCCCCCATGGCCCGCGCTGCAGCGTTCCAGTCACGCTTGGCCAACTCATAGTCCCGCACCGGCAGGTGATGCCCCAGCCGGGCAATGGCCCGCGTGGAAGGCTCGATATCCAGGCGCGACAGGGCCACGCCCGTTTCACGGGCGATCCAGGCCAGGTCGGCGGTGAGATGGCCCAGGTACAGGGTCAGATAGGCGTTGGCCAGCCGTTCCCCATCCACCGGCGGGTCGACCCACTCGACGTGGTGTCCCAGGCTGTCAAGCGTCCTGGCCGCTTGCTCCACGGCCTGGCGCACCTGGGGATCAAGCACGGTACCGAGCGGATCGCCCAGCGGATCGCCCATCGACACCGCCACGCGAAGCGGTTCGGGCGGGCGCTCCAGCACGGCGAGGTAACCCTGCTCGCGCCTCACCGGATAGGGGGCGCCCTCGTCCATGCCATTGATGGCATCGAGCAGGGCGGCACTGTCCCGTACCGAGCGGGTCAAGGCGTGCTCCACCACTGCCCCCTGCCACACCTCGGCATGCATCGGCCCCTGCGGCACCCGCCCGCGGGAAGGCTTTAGGCCGAACAAGCCGCAGTAGCTGGCGGGGATGCGGATCGAGCCGCCACCATCGCCGGCCATGGCCAGCGGCACCAGCCCACCGGCCACCGCGGCGGCCGCCCCGCCGCTGGAGCCGCCGGGGGAATGGGCGGGATTCCAGGGGTTGACCGGGTGGGGAAAGGCACGCGGCTCGGTGATCCCCATCAACCCCAGCTCCGGCGTGGCGGTCTGGCCCAGGATGGCCAGGCCCGCCTCGCGCAAACGAGCCACCAGGATCGAATCCGCCGGCGCCTTCCAGTTGGCCAGGGAGGCGCTGCCGAAGGCCAGGGGCTCACCGCCGATGGCCATCAGCAGGTCCTTGGTCAGGGTCGGCACCCCGGCGAAGGGTGCATCGACATCGACCTGCCGGCCCTCTGCCCGGGCCCGCTCGAAGCGGGTACGCACCACCGCCGCCAGGCGTGGATTGTCGGCTTCGATGGCACTGCAGGCCGCCGCAAGGACCTCATCCCGGCTCACCTCGCCGCGGCGAACCAGTGCCGCCAACCCCAAGCCGTCGTGGAGACGGTACTCATCGACCTCCATGTGAAGACTCCTCTCAGGTTGTGGCTGCCCCGGTCGTTCGCCCGGCCCATCGCGCCTGGGCATGCTCCAGCCAGGAGAGCAGCGCCGGTATCACCAGCAGCACCAGCAGGGTCGAGACACCAAGCCCGAAGGCGATGGAAGCCGCCATGGGAATCAGGAACTGGGCCTGCAGCGATGTCTCGAACAGCAGTGGCAGCAGCCCGCCGATGGTGGTCAGCGAGGTGAGCAGCACCGCGCGGACTCGCTGGACCACCGCCTCGTTGAGGGCCTCGTCGATGGCCAGGCCACGGTCGCGCTGCAGCCGGTAGAAGCTGACCAGGATAATGGCATTGTTGACCACGATACCGGAGAGCCCGAACAAACCGAACAGCGACAGGATGGTCAGGTCGATTCCCATCAGCCAGTGCCCGAGCAGGGCACCGATCAGCGAGAAGGGAATGATCGCCATGACGATCAACGGCAGGCTCCAGGAGGCGAAGACCCAGGTCAGCACGGCGTACATCAGGCCCAGCCCCACCAGCAGCCCGGTACGCATGTCGGCCAGGGTCTCGCGCTGATCGGCGGCACGGCCTTCGAAGCTGTAGTCAAGATGGTGATCCCGGGCCAGATTCGGCAACACCGTGGCCGACAGCGACTCGCGCACCCGGTCAGCCGAGCTGACCGAGGTATCCAGCTCGGCGGTGACCTCCACCGCCAGCTGGCCATCGGCGTGACGCAGCGCCTCGAAGCCCTGGTGGTGGGTCAGGTCCATGACCTGATCCAGCCCCACCTGACGCCCATCGGGCAGATGCACGGCGAGACTCGTCAGCGTGGCGATGCGCTCGCGTTGCTCCCGGGGAAGCTGGACACGCACTTCGATCTCGTCGGCCCCGGACTGATGAACCTGCACGACCTGGCCATCGAAGGCAGTGCGCAGCTGGCGGCCGAGTTCGGCGGTGGTCAGCCCCAGGGCCTCACCCCAGGCGTTGACCCGATAGATCAGCTGCTCACGCCCCCAGGGCATGTCGTCCTGGGTATCGAGCACCCCGGGCAGGCCGGCCAGCGACTGACTGAGCGAATCCGCCGCCTGCCGCAGTGCCATGGGATCCTCGCCGGTCAGGCGAATATTGACATCCCGCCCAGGCGGGCCGGCAGCGCGCTCGTTGATGGTGAGGTTGTCGAGCCCGGCCGGTAGCCGGATACGCTCGCGCCAGGCGGCGATGAAGGTGCTGTTGCGCACGTCGCGATGGTCCGAGGAGATCAGCTCCACCATCACCGACCCCACCTCGTCGGCACTTCGGCTAGGGGCCCCGCCCTCGAGAGTCGCACCGTGGCGAACCACCGACATCTTTACCAGCCCGCCGCCCAGCGACCGGTCGGCCTCGTCGAGGCTGGACTGCAGGTGATCGAGGAATCGGTCCACCCGTGCCCGGTCGCTGCCGGCCACGAAGTTCGCATTGGCATAGAGCACGCTGGGCTCGGGTGTGGGGAAGAAGTTGAAGCCGATGCGACCGCCGGCCAGCAGGCCCGCGGTCACGATGGCCACCGCCAGGGCCAGCGCGACCGTTGCCCCCCGATGGCGCAGGGAAAGCGCCGAGAAGCGTCGAAAGGGACCCTCACGGAAGCGCTGGAAGCCGTTCTCGAAGCCTTGCCGCATTGCGGCCAGCCCGCGGCGGGGGCGCTCGGGTCCTGAATCCGCCCGGCGGGGAACGAAGGCGTTGCGCAGGTGGGCCGGCAACACCACGAAGCACTCCAGCAGCGAGGCGATCAAAACGCAGATCATGATGATCGGTATGTCGCCCAGGATATTGCCGATGATGCCGCCTACCATCAGCAGCGGCATGAAGGCCGCCACCGTGGTCAGCGACGAGGCGAATACCGGCCACAGCATGCGACGCGCCGCCCCCGCCGAGGCGTGCCGTGGCGCCTCCCCTGCGCGATGGTGGGCGTCCGCGTCCTCGCCCACCACGATGGCATCGTCGACGATCACCCCCAGAGCCATGATCAGGGCGAACAGCGACATCATGTTGATCGAGCCGCCGATGCCCCAGAACACTCCCAGCGCCGCCATGAAGGCCGTGGGAATGCCGATGGCCACCCACAGCGCCACCCGCGCCGGCAGGAAGAAGTAGAGCAGGATCACCACCAGCAGCAGGCCGCCGGCACCGTTGCTGATCAGCAGCGAGATGCGCTCGTCAATCAGTTGCCAGGACTCGTCGTGCACCTCCAGCTCGACGCTCGGCGGCAGCTGCGGCCGGGTCTCGGCCAGCCACTCATCGAGCACCCTGGCGGCCGCCAGGGAGTCGCCGCTCTCGGCACGCTGCAGCTGCATCTCCACCGCCGGCTCGCCACTGCGGCTGAGTCGCAACTGCCCTTCTCTCGGCTCCTGGCGGATCGTCGCGATATCCCCCAACCGTAGCTGGACCCGGTCGCCGCTGAGGATCGGCAGGCTCTCGAAGGCGAGCGGGTCACGGCGCTGCTCCAGCGAACGCAGCTCCCGGGCGCTGTCCTGCTGGCCCAGGATGCCGGCGGGCAGGTCCCGGGACATGCCCTGTATGCGCTCGGCGACGTGATCCAGCGATAGCCCCAGGCCCTGCAGCCGCTCGGCCGGTACCTCGACGCTGATCTGCTGCTGCGCCAGCCCGCTCACCTCGACCCGGTCGATCCCACGCAGGAGCAGTTCATTCTCGAAGCGGTGCACCAACTGGCGCAGCTCGCGATCATCGAGATCGCCGCGCACCAGCAGCCGCGCCACCGGCTCGTAACGCACCACCCGCGACACCTCCGGCGTTTCGGCATCCGCCGGCAGGCTGGTAAAGCCATCGACCTGCTGGCGCACATCGTCCAGGGCCAGCACCGGGTCGCTGCCCTCGACGAACTCCAGCGTAATGTTGGCGATGCCCTGGGCCGAAGTGGAGGTCATGCGCTTGAGGCCGTCGAGGCTGCGCAACCGTTGCTCCAGCGGGTTGGTCACGCCCTGCTCGATATCCTCGGCAGAGGCCCCGCTCCACACCACACGCACGCTGACCACATCCAGGGCGAAGCTGGGAAAGAACTGCACGTTCATCCGCGCGATGCCCAGGGCACCGCCCAGCAGCAT
>SKVX01000029.1 GCA_007129225.1 Halomonas sp. | reverse complement strand
GTGAAGCCGAAGACCAGCAGTGCGGTGAAGATATCGGCCACCGAGAGGGCGCTGGTGACCAGGTCCGCCCCTACGCCATCGGACGCCTCCCAGATGGCCACCCGCTCCAGGTAGCCCAGCACCGTCAACAGGTCCGACCAGACCAGATAGAGCAGCAGCGCAAAGCCGATCAGCAGGATCAGCTTGGAGAGACGCAGCGACTGCTGGTTGATCTGCTCCATGTCAAGCGGCGGCTCTTCAACCACCTCCAGCCCGCCTTCGGCCCCCTCCTGCACCTGGGCACGCCGCCGGGTCAGCGCTCGCTTGAAGGCCAGTCGCCGAGCCGCCACCGCCAGGCCACGGACTACCGTCGCCTCGACCAGGATCCATATGGCCAGCAGGTAGAGCGTGATGGCGAAACGTCCTATCAGGCTGAGTGCCGTGTATTCGTAGCCTGAGACGATCAGGCCGACGAGCGCCAGCGGAACCGCCGCCAAGACCAGCCCCAGAATCAAGCGGAACAGCTTGACCCCGAAGAACGGTGTATGGGCCATGATCAGGCGCGCCAACAGCACGCTCATGGCCAGCAGGCCGCCGAGCAGCAGTGTCAGCGCCAGGGGGCGCGAGGTGAGGCTGATCTCGCCATCCAGGGCCAGGGTCGAAATCAGCAGTACCGGCACCAGTGCCAGACCCAGCCATCGCAGCAGCTCACGCAGCCGGGCGACATAGCCCGCCGACCAGTAGAAGTGCTTGGTCGCCACGCCTTCACGAACCAGCAGTCGCCGCAACCAGGCAATAAACGCCCAGGCCAGGGCCAGGTGCCAGAAGGCCAGTCCTAGCCCCGAGGCGATACCCTGGCCATCGGCGATCAGCGCCGCACCGAGGCCACCCAGGGCCAGGGGGCCGGGAAGTGCCAGCAGCGCGTTCAGCGCGACCGCCTGGGGCGTATGGCCCTGGGAATCGCTGCGCAGCCGTCCTATCTGCTCATGCAGTGTCGCCAGCCGGCGCTGGATGCGTCGGCGTGACCACAGCAGCGCCAGCGACGTCAGCAGGAAGGGTAGCCCGACCAGCGCCTTGGCATCGGGTATCCGCCAGTGGTGCGGCAACGCCTCTCGCCACTCCCCCACCTGCCACTCCAGCACCAGGTTCGCCGGCAGTTGCCGGAACCAGGCAAGATCCAGCGGACGGGTATTGGCGATCCAGAACAGCTGCTCGTCGATGGTTGTTCGCAGCTCTAGCGATGTCTCCAGCAGCTGCTGCTGGTTGAGCTGGAATTCGATGGCCGAACTCAACAGGTTGCCATAGCTCTGTTCGAGCTGATCCACCAGTTCCCGACGCGACTGATAAAGGTGCTGCAACGACTCGATCAGCGCCGGCGTCACCTCCACCCCCGCCTCCTCCAGGCGCTGGTTGGCCAGACGCTCGCCCTGGCGCAGCATGTCACGCTGGCGCACCAGGTCGAACTGGCGCAAGCGCAGGTCGGCGATTTCATCCTGAAGATCACGGCGCACATCCACCTGGGGCAGTGAACGTCGCTGCTCGCGCAGAATACGCGACAGCAGCAGGCTGCCGCGGATGGCATCGATCTGCTCATTGAGACTGCGCTGCAGCTGTCGCACATGGTCGAGCTGGCTGCGTAGCGCCAGGCTTTCCCGCACCAGGCCGTTGATGCGGTCATTGGCCCGTAGCAGCTCCAGGCTGAGCTCACGGTTGACCTCCTGCGCCCGCTCCAGGACCGGGTGGCCAGCCTCAAGCAGGGGGTCGTCCCGAGCGGCATCGGCAATGGCCTGCTCCGATGCGAGGCGACGCTGCCGGTCGATGACGCTCTGCAACATGGCCAGTTCCGTCTCCTGGCGGGTCACCTGCTGCGTCAACAGGTCACGCCGCTGCTGCGCCAGCTCACGCAGACGGGTATTGCTGCCCAGCTGGCGTTGGTGCAGCCGCAAGGTACGCTCGGCCAAGTGCCGCTCGACCCGGCGCTGCCATAGCTGCGGCGCCTCTTCGGTCAACCCCTGCCCTTCCAGCGCATCCAGTGCACGGCGGGAGCTCTCCGCTGCCTGCATCGCCTCGGCGATGGCCTGCTGGGCCCGCTCGGGGAGCGTCTGGGCAGAGAGCAGCTGCGTATTGACCTCGGCCAGTCGATCCTGCAGCTGCTGCAGCTCGAACACCGCCTCCTGCTGGCGATACTCGAGTTCATCCAGGGGCTGGTCATCCAGCTCGGTGGCCGAGCGATCGCGCGCGGCCTCCTCCTCCTGCAAGAGTTCCCGCTCGAGGTGTATCAGCTCGCCAGGGGCCTCCTCGAGGCGTTGCTCCAGAGCGGTGAGGCGCTCCTCGACCCCCGCCAGCTGTTCCAGCGCCTCCAGCGTCGCCTCCAATGCCTCGATATCGCGCTGAGCTGCGTCGCTGACGCCCTCCCCCTCCTCCGGGCGAAGCTCGTCCAGGCGCGCCTCCACAGCCGCTCTCTCGGGCAGAGCATCATCGGCCCCTGCCGTCGTCCCCGGCAGCAGCAAAGCGCCGATCAACAGGCAGAACGCCAGGAGAGTGGGCCGGATGGCGCCGGCAGAAACGGAAATGGCGTACACGATATCCTCTTTGACAAGGGCCCCCTGCCCGGCACGATTCTCGGCCTACCGAACGAACTTGGCAATGATTGTCGCCAGCAGTTGACTTGCGCCGGGGTCATGGTAGAAACGGATCTCAAATGCCTCGCTTCGAGTTGCCCTCATGACCATTCGTTCCATCCTGTTCGTCGGTGTCAGTCTGCTGGGAGTGCTGCCGCTCGTTGCTCTGGCCCAGGACACCCCCCAGAGAGATATAGAGCGAGAGGCCCTGGAAAGCCGCATCGAAGCCCTGTCCAGCGAACTGGATAGCCTTCAGCGACGGCTGGAAACACTCCCCGAGGACCCCGAGGTGGCGGCCGACCCGGATGACATGGTGCAGGAAGAGATGGCTCAGCGTCGCCAGCTGGAGCGCGAGTCGACCCGCAATCCTTTCGCCATCACGACCCATCGGCGCAACTACCTCTTTCCCCTGAGCTACACCACCAACCCCAATCATCCGGCCTTTGGTAACATCTCGGCCGATAACGGCCCCAACGACCTGGAGGTCAAGTTCCAGTTCAGCGCCAAGGTCAACATCTTCGAAGACCTGTTCGGTGACACCGGCGACCTCTACTTTGCCTTTACCCAGCGCAGCTGGTGGCAGGCCTACAATACCGATGCCTCCTCGCCCTTCCGGGAAACCAACTATGAGCCGGAGGTCTTCCTGGACCTGGACACCAACTGGCGCATGCTCGGCTGGACCAACACCCGCAACCGCTTCGCCCTCAACCACCTCTCCAACGGACGCTCCGAGCCATTGTCACGCAGTTGGAACCGCGCCTACCTGGAGAGCATCTTCCAGCGCGGGGACTGGGCGGTCGCCGTCGCGCCACACTGGCGCTTCCCGGAATCCCAGACCAGTGATGACAACCCCGACATCGACCGCTACATGGGCTATGGCGATGTCACCATTGCGCGGCGAATCAACGGCGACCAAGAGGCCAGCCTGATGGTGCGCGGCAATCCCAGCGCAGGCAACATGGGCTCACAGATCGATTACTCCTGGCCCCTCTTCGGCAACATTCGCGGGCATGTTCAATACTATTATGGCTATGGCGAGAGCATGATCGATTACGACCATCGCAACCACCGCCTGAGCCTCGGGTTCAGTCTCAACCCAATGTTTTCCGGCAGTGGCAACGTTCGCTGACGATAGCCTCTCACGCCTCCGGCCAGAATGAAGTGCATTGAAGTCGCCCCAGCGGATGCTATGCTGAGCTTGTCATTCATCGTCAAAGGAAGACCGTCATGGCATCTCGCACTCCCAGCACCGACGACACAACCCGACAGCTCAAGGAAGACCTGCACCACCTCACCCAGACCATCGAGGATCTGGTCAGCGCCACCGCCGACGACTCCCGGAGCAACATCAAGGAGCTACGCGAGCGCGCCGAGAAACGCCTCAAAGAGACTCGCGACAGACTCGAATCACGTGGCGAGAGGCTCTATGACGAAGCGCGTGATTCCGTCACCCATCAGGTCGATGCCTGTGACCGCTACGTTCATGACAACCCCTGGACCAGCGTCGGCCTTGGGGCTGCCGCCGGCATCGTCATCGGCATGCTTATCGGGCGTCGCTGATGGCATCGAGCCAAGGACCGGCACAACGGCTGTTCAGCGCGGGCAAGCAGCTGCTAGGCAGCTTGATTGCCGCCGGCGAGACGCGCATGCGTCTCGTAGTACTCGAGCTGGAAGAAGAACGCGCACGACTATTTACCCTGCTGCTGCTCTCCGGGCTGAGCCTGCTGCTGCTGCTGCTCGGCCTCGGCATGCTGATGCTACTGGTGGTCGTCATCTTCTGGGACACCCATCGACTGGCTGCCATCACGATCAGTGCCGCCGCACTGCTGGGCGGAGGCCTCCTGCTCGCCCTGCTGGTGATACGCCTCGCCCGCCGCCATACCCTGCTGAAAGAGACGCTGGCCCAACTGGCCACCGATCGTGACCTGGTGGAGAGCCCCCGTGACGAGCGCCGCTAAGCGACAGCAGGACCAGCCCCCCAGCCGGGCCGAACGCAAGGCCAAGCTGCTTGCGAACATCGAACAGCAGCGGATCGATATCCTGGTGCAATCCAGCCGCTGGCGCGAAGCCAGCCGGCCCCTCGATGATGGCTGGCGCTCCCTGATGCGGTTCAGGAGTGTCATGCTCGCCGCGGGCGGCCTTGCTGTATTGCAGAGCGCCAGACACCCTTCTTCGCTGGTTCGTGCCGGCAAGCGCATCGCTGCCGGCGCCCTGCTGCTCAATCGCGCACGCCGGCTGTTCAATCAGTTCCGCTAAGCCGCCGGTACACGATAGGAGAGTCTGAGAATGGCACTTGCCATTACCCTGCATATGCTTGCCGCGGTCATCTGGGTCGGCGGTATGTTCTTCGCCTGGATGATCCTGCGTCCGATAGCAGCGGGCCAGTTCGAACCGCCGCAGCGGTTGCCGCTCTGGGTTGGCGTTTTCAAGCGCTTCTTCCCCTGGGTCTGGCTGGCCGTGATCGTGCTGCTGGGGACTGGGCTATGGATGCTGTTCGCCGTATTCGGCATGGCCGGCGCCCATTGGCACATCCACCTGATGCTGCTCACCGGCCTGGTGATGATGGGGATCTTCGGACACATCTATTTCGTGCCCTATCCGCGCCTCAAGGCGGCGGTGGAAGGCCATGCCTGGCAAGAGGGCGGCAAGCAGCTGGCGCAAATCCGCCGCTGGATCGGGATCAACCTGATCATCGGCCTTGCCACCGTGGCGATCGCCTCCGGTGGACGCTTTCTGTAAGGCCGACACAACCACTGGCATTTCAGCCTCCGCCAAGGCGCCTGCGGCGCCAGTCGCGATGCAGAGCAGCGCTCCAACAATGATGCTCTCTACCAACGGTGCCACTCCGCTGTAGGAGCAGCTTTAGCTCGCGACTGGAGGCCGAAGGACTCCCGGCGGTGTTGCCGGCTTTGGCGACAACCACTGGCATTTCAGCCTCCGCCGAGGCGCCTGGCGGCGCCAGTCGCGATGCGGAGTCGGAGCGCCGAACCGAGCGCTCCAACAATGATGCTCTCTACCGACGGTGCCACACCGCTGTCGGAGCAGCTTTAGCTCGCGACTGGAGGCCGAAGGCCTCCCGGCGGTGTTGCCGGCTTTGGCGACAACCACTGGCATTTCAGCCTCCGCCAAGGCGCCTGGCGGCGCCAGTCGCGATGCGGAGCAGCGCTCCAACAATGCTGCTCTATACCGACGGTGCCACGCCGCTGTAGGAGCAGCTTTAGCTCGCGATTGGAGGCCGAAGGACTCCCGGCGGTGCCACTCCGCTGTAGGAGCAGCTTTAGCTCGCGACTGGAGGCCGAAGGACTCCCGGCGGTGTTGCCCAGGTTCGCAACAACCACTGACGTTCCAGCCTCCGCCATGGCGCCTGCGGCGCTCCAACAGCTGCTCTGTTCACCAATGGTAACTACCCGTTATAGGGAAGCCGAAGCCGGGCTAGCTGCCTTGCGCCTCATGCCCGGGACCCACTTCATGCAGCTTTCCCCGCGCTTTAGCCGACGCTCGACGAACTGTCGGGTACGGTGCTGACCATCACTGCTATCGCAGGACCAGACGGCGAGGGTGGCCAGGAACAGGCTGGTCAGTGCCACCTCCTCGACCTGGGCACGACGGGTTCCGTAGCGCGCTTCCAGTTGCGCCGCCTCACGCAGCCACTGGACGGTACGCGACAGGTCGAAGGCCATGGGAACCCAGGTATGCAGATGCGGCAGGTGGGCCTTGGTCCACAGCATCTGCACGGTGACCCGGCGATGGGCGGCGAAGGCATCGAACCAAGCCAACAGGCAGTGCTCGATGCGAACCCGCTCTGGCCAATCCTCGAAGGTGGCCGGCTTCTCCGCCAGCATGGCGAGCCAGCCACGCTGAAACCAGGCATTGGCTACCGCATCCAGATCGCGAAAGCGGCTCAGCACCAGTGAGATGGGCAACTCGAGGGCGCGTGCCACTTCCGTCAGGCGTACCGCCTCCCAGCCTCGCTCCTCGGCCTGACGAACAGCTTCATCCACCACCTGATCGACATAGGAGCTATCGGTGGTCGAGGAATCATGTACGGCAATCATGGACATCGCGGAATCTCCAAGCCAGCGTCCCTGCCATGAGCATAGACCACCCGCCCGAGCTTGGACCAACGTGGCATGTAGCGCAGTCACCCAACATGGATTGACCATCGAGCATAGAGGCGTGACGCCTGAGCCAAGAGATGGTCACTGGTCATAAAGCATTCCCACAGGCCACACCCGAAGCCCAGGCCCACTGGAAGTTATAGCCGCCCAGTTCGCCGGTCACATCGAGCACCTCGCCGATGAAGCGCAGCTGCGGCAGCCCCTCGACGCTGAAGTCCTTCGATGAGATTGGGCCGGTGTCGACGCCGCCCAGAGTCACCTCGGCGGTGCGCCAGCCCTCGGTGCCCGCCGGCTTGATTCGCCAGCGGTTCAGGTGCCCCTGCCACGCTGCGATGCGCGCATTGGAGAGATCGGCCAGGGTCGGATCCTCGCCGTGCCATTCGACCAGCGCCTGGGCCAGGCGGCGCGGCAGGCGTTCGCCAAGCCAGGTGGAGAGTTGACGGCGCGGCGCCTCATGACGCGCCGCCGCGAGCGCCTCGCCGACGGTGAGGTTCGGCAACAGATCGATCTCCAGTTCATCCCCGGGCTGCCAGTAGCTGGAAATCTGCAGCATGCCCGGCCCGGAGAGACCCCGATGGGTGAACAACATCGGCTCGCGATAGCAGTGGTCGCGACCCGGCCCCAGTCGCCGGCCATCGCGGACCGTGCTCACCGCCACGTCGCAGGCCACCCCGGCCAGGTCGGCCGCCCTTGCCTTCCACTGCGACGTCAGCGTAAAGGGCACCAGTGCCGGGCGGGTGTCAGTGACCGCCAGGCCGAACTGACGGGCGATGTCGTAGCCGAAGCCGGTCGCCCCCATGGTGGGAATCGACAGCCCGCCGCAGGCGACCACCACCGCACCGGCCTCGATACGGCCCAGTGACGTCAGCAGCTGCATGCCCTCTCCCAGTCGCTCGATCCGCTCCACCGAGCTCTGCAGACGAATATCGACTCCGGCCCAGTCGCACT
>SKVX01000310.1 GCA_007129225.1 Halomonas sp. | reverse complement strand
TTCAAACAATCGTATCAATGGCTCGGCACTGGAAGTGTGGCATGGAACGAGCCCGTGTTTGGGGCGTCTAGCTTCCGGCACTCAGACGGCAAAACGCCGGGCGCATGGCCCGGCGTTTTGCTATCGGCTTGTTGTGCTTTAGAAGCGGAAGGTCACGCCGCCACCGATGGTCACCGGGTCCACCTTGGCCGTGCCGATACGCTCGCCTTCGCTGGAGAGGCGTGAGTCGACGTCGGCGTAGTTGGCGAAGCCGTTGAACAGGAAGTTGTCGGTAACAGCGAGGTCGACACCCACCTGGCCCACGGCGCCGTAGGAGCGGCGTGCGTTGATCCCCTCAGGCTCGCCAGAGAAGCGGGTGTAGTTGAGGCCGGCACCGGCATAGGGCTGTACGCGTGAGTCAAAGCCCCCTAGCGGATAGTAGTTGACCATCAGGTTGACCGGCATGCGATCAATGGTGCCGGCATCGCCGCCATCAGCGCTCAGGCTGTGCTCGATCTTCTCGGAGCTGTTCAGCTCCACACCGAGGTTGTCGGTGAAGAGGTAGCCGGCACCGAACGTGAAGCCGGTTTCGCCGCTGCTGATGCCCAGGTCGGCATCACCGACATTGCCATTGTCGGAGCGCGTGTCGGACTTGGCAAAACCGCCGCGTACGAAGGTGTCGCCGGCGCTGTAGGCCAGGGCCGCCTGGCTGACGAAGGCGCAACTGGCGGCAATAACAGCCACGGGAATCAAGCGAATCGTTTTCATCAGTGCGTTCTCCTGGTCGACTCAGGCCGGACCTTCCGACCACGTTAAACTCATACGAGTATAGAAACACCGTTTCTAAAAGTCTTGTTTAATTTTGTTATGAGCGTGATAGGTCGCCTGTATCGCGAGATTTTCCTAATTTATGCGTCGCTTTCCTTCTGTGGTTGGAACGATCTAAGCACTAATTTGTATAAGTATTGTTGTGCTGCAATATTGGCATGACGGGACGTGAAGGGCTAAGCCTTGTCTATAGGTGATCGGAAGGAGAGGGCGATGAAGAGTCTGGCGAACGAGCGGCCTGTCTGGTTAGTGATGGGGTCCATGCTGCTGGCTGCAGCCCTGGCTCTCTGGCTGTTGCTGTATCCCGAACTGATAAGCGGCCTACCCATGCCGTTGCGCCTCCCGGCCATAGGCCTGGGTGTCTGGGCGCTCGGCGCTGCCTTCATGCAGCCCATGGGGCTGGAGTTGCGGCGTCATTGGCAGCGGCGTGCCACGACACCCCCCTGGAGCCTGGTGGCACTGGCGGCGTTCACGCTGGTCGTGGCGTTGCGTGCACTGTGGATGGCATGATTTGGCTGGCCCAGTAATGCAACAGGCCGCCCCTGAGGGGCGGCCTGTTGCGTTCATGAACGATATGGTGTCATCGGCCTGGTTGGTCAGGCTTCCTCGAAGGTATCGAAGTCGGCGGTGACCCGAAGATTGGGCTCGTCAGTGGCAAGGCTTGCCAC
Organism: Halomonas sp.; assembly: GCA_007129225.1. Taxonomy (GTDB): domain Bacteria; phylum Pseudomonadota; class Gammaproteobacteria; order Pseudomonadales; family Halomonadaceae; genus Halomonas. The sequence continues at coordinate 6,209 of SKVX01000310.1, read as the reverse complement.
CACGATGGCGATATAGGCCAGGATCACGCCCGGCACGATCTCATAGAGATCGAAGATCCCGCCGGATATCTCTGCCCACAGCACCACGGTCACGCCGCCAACCACGATGCCGGCCAGCGCACCCCACTTGTTCATGCGCCGCCAGTAGAGCGACATGATCAAGGCCGGGCCGAAGGCGGCACCGAAACCGGCCCAGGCATAGGCGACCAGGTCGAGAACGGTGGCATCGGGATTGAGCGCCAGCAGGTAGGCGAGCACGGCGATGCCGATGACGGCAAAGCGACCCACCCAGACGAGCTCGGTCTGGCTGGCATCCTTGCGGAAGATCGCCTTGTAGAAGTCGTCCGTCAGTGCCGAGGAGGAGACCAGCAGTTGGGAGTCGGCGGTGGACATGATGGCGGCCAGGATGGCGGCCAGCAGGATACCGGCGATCACCGGGTGAAAGATGATGTTGACCATTACCATGAAGACGGTTTCGCCGTCGGCCAGGTCGCGCTGTACGAAACCCACCCCGAGAAGACCCACGGCAATGGAGCTGACCAGGGCGATGGCGGTCCAGGAAACGGCGATACGACGGGCGGCGGGAATGTCACGGTCGCTGCGAATCGCAGCGAAGCGAGCCAGGATGTGGGGCTGGCCGAAGTAGCCCAGGCCCCAGGCCAGCGAGCTGATGATACCGATGGTGGTCAGTGCTTCACCGGTGGAGGCGTCGCGGAACCAGGCGAGCATGTGCTCGCTCTCGGCCGCCAGTGCGGCACCCGCACCGCTGGCGCCGCCCAGGTCGCTGAAGGCGATGACCGGCACGATGGCAAGCGCCGCTGCCATCATCAGGCCCTGAATCAGGTCGGTCCAGGAAACCGCCAGGAAGCCCCCGAAGAAGGTATAGGAAATGACCGCGATGGTGCCGATGGTCACGGCGATGGTGTAGTCATAGCCGAAGACCGTCTCAAAGAGGCGGCCCCCCGCCACCAGCCCGGAGCTGGTATAGAACAGGAAGAACATCAGGATGAAGATGGCCGAGATCACCCTCAACAGCTGTGTCTTGTCCTGGAAGCGGTTGGCGAAGTACTCCGGCAGGGTCAGGGAATCGCTTAGCTTGAAGCTGTAGAGGCGCAGTCGGCGCGCCACGACCAGCCAGTTGAGCCAGGTGCCGATCAGCAGACCCACGGCGATCCAGCTGGCCGAGATGCCGCTGACGTAGGCGGCCCCCGGCAGGCCGAGCAACAACCAGCCCGACATGTCGGATGCGCCGGCGGAGATGGCCGAGGTCCAGGGGCCCAGTGAACGTCCGCCCAGGATATAGTCGGAGAGGTTCGTGGTACGTTGATAGGCGACGATACCGACGCCGAGCATCAGTAGCAGATACACCAGGAAGGTGAAGCCGATGGCCATATTGTTGTCAACCATTTCAAGGTTCCTTCAGTGTTGTTGTCGTGGCGAGGAGTGAGCGGCTCACTCGTCTCCCAGCGCGAGAAGTGACGCATTCCCGCCCAGCGCGGCGGTATTGACGGTCACGGTCTTTTCCGTGGCGAAACGCAGCAGGTAGTGCGGTCCGCCCGCCTTGGGTCCGGTGCCGGAAAGGCCCTGGCCCCCGAAGGGTTGCACCCCTACGACGGCACCGATGATATTGCGGTTTATGTACACGTTGCCAACGCGAATCTTTTCCGCAATGGCATTGGCAAAGGATTCGTTGCGGCTGTGTACGCCAAATGTCAGTCCGTAACCCCTGTCGTTGATCGATTCGACGACCTGATCGATCTCATTGGCCTTGTAGCGCACGATATGCAGCACCGGACCGAACTGTTCCCGGTCCAGGGCGTCGATGCCGTCGATGTGGAAGGCCACCGGCGCCACGAAGGTGCCAAGCGCGGTGAAGGCCGGGTCCAGCCGAGTTTCTGCCAGCAGCCGGCCCTCGCCCTTGAGCCTGTCGATATGGGCCATGAGCCCCTTGCGGGCATCCTCGTCGATCACCGGACCCACGTCGGTTCCCAGTTCCCGGGGGTCGCCGACATGGAGCTCGTCCATGGCGCCCTTGAGTATCTCGATCACCCGGTCGGCCACATCATCCTGCAGGTAGAGCACGCGCAAGGCCGAGCAGCGCTGGCCGGCGCTCTGGAATGCCGACTGGATCACGTCGGTCACGACCTGCTCCGGCAGGGCGGTGGAGTCGACGATGAGCGCATTCATGCCGCCGGTCTCGGCGATCAGGGTCGGCAGGGGGGCATTCTCCCGAGCCGCCAGGGCACGGTTGATGATCTGGGCGGTATCGGTGCCGCCGGTGAAGACAACACCGGTGATCCGCATGTCGGCACTCAGGACGCTACCCACGGTGGGGCCATCGCCGGGTAGCAGCTGCACCACGTCACGGGGCATGCCGGCCTCATAGAGCAGCTCGATCACCCGGTGAGCCACGATGGAGGTCTGCTCGGCGGGCTTGGCCAGTACGGTGTTGCCTGCTACCGCGGCGGCAACGACCTGGCCGCAGAAGATCGCCACCGGGAAATTCCAGGGGCTGATCGCGGCGAAGACACCCTTGCCGCTGAGCATCAGTTCATTGGATTCACCGGTGGGACCGGGCAGCACGGTCGGCGCATCGAACAGCTCTTCCGCCCGCATGGCGTAGTAGCGGCAGAAGTCCACCGCCTCACGGATTTCGTCGACGCCATCGGTGAGCAGCTTGCCGCCCTCACGGGAGCAGAGCGTCATCAGCTCGGCCAGGTTCTCCTCCATGAGATCGCCCAGGCGACGTATGATCGCAGCCCGCTCGGCCACCGGCGTGGCGTCCCAGCGTGGGAAGGCGGCCCAGGCGGCATCCACGGCCCGTGAGGCCTGCTCCCGGTTGGTCCATTGCACACTCCCGACCCGCATGTTGCTGTCGTAGGGACTGTTGACCTCATGGGTGTTGGCAGGATCCTTCGGGACATTGAAGGCAAGCAGCGGTGCCGCTTCGTAGGTCTTGTCCATGAAACCGGCCATGGCGTCCATCAGGGGCTGGTAATGACTGCGCACGTTGAGGTTTACCCCTTTTGAGTTGCGGCGTTTTTCGCCGTAGATGTCCTTGGGAAGCGGAATGCGAGGATTGGAATAGCTTGCGTACTGGCGCAGGCTCTCCACGGGGTGCACGCAGAGTGACTCCACCGGCACCTTGGGGTCGACCAGCTGATGTACGAAGGAGGAGTTGGCACCGTTCTCGAGCAGTCGGCGTACCAGGTAGGGGAGCAGGTCTTTATGGGCGCCCACGGGGGCATAGATACGGCAGTAGGTGCCTTTGGGGGCGCGCTTCAGGGCGGCATCGTAAAGGGCCTCGCCCATGCCGTGAAGGCGCTGGAACTCGAATGAACGCCTGGCCTCGTTCGACAGCTCGAGGATGGTGCTGATGGTGTGAGCGTTATGGGTGGCAAACTGCGGAAAGATCCGCCCGCGGGTCTGATCCGAGAGCAGGAAACGCGCGCAGGCCAGGTAGGCCACATCGGTGCTTGCCTTGCGGGTGAAGACCGGATAGCCCTCGACGCCGAGCTGCTGTGACTCCTTGATCTCGCTGTCCCAGTAGGCGCCCTTTACCAGGCGCAAGGGGATTTCGTCGCCCTGACGGTCTGCCAGGCGATTCATGTAGTGCAATACCGGCAGGGCGCGTTTTGAGTAGGCCTGTACAACCAGGCCAAAATGTCCCCAGCCCTTGCAGGTGTCGCTTTCGTAGATGGCGCGAAAGACCTCTAGCGAGATCTCCAGGCGATCCACTTCTTCGGCGTCTATGGTCAGGGCCACATCCCGCTCCCTGGCCATGGCGGCGAGTTCCCGCACGGTGCCTACCAGTTCGACCAGAACCTGGTCGCGACGGCCGAATTCGTAGCGCGGGTGAAGGGCCGACAGCTTGATGGAAACAGAGGGGGACGGCGTGGTAGCGGGCAGCGACTGACTGGTCTTGCCGACGCGCTCGATGGCCCGGGCGTAGTCGTCGAAGTAGCGTTTGGCGTCGGTCCGGGTGCGTGCCGCTTCGCCGAGCATGTCGTAGGAGTAGGTGTATCCCTTGTTGAATAGCGGCTTGGATCGCTTCAGTGCTTCATCGATATCACGGCCGAGCACGAACTGCTTGCCCATGATCTTCATGGCCTCGACCATGGCGCGACGGATGACCGGCTCGCCCATGCGGTTGACCAGCTTGTTGATGAAACTGGATGGCTTGCCTTCGCGAGGCTTGTCGAGGGAGACCACGCGGCCGGTCATCAACAGGCCCCAGGTCGAGGCATTGACCAGCCAGGATTCGCTCTGCCCCATATGGGCCTGCCAGTCGGCTGGGCCTAGCTTGTCCTCGATCAGCGCATCGGCGGTGGCCTTGTCGGGAATGCGCAGCATGGCCTCGGCGAGGCACATCAGCATCAAACCCTCATGGGTATCGAGGCTATATTGCTGCAACAGCTCATCGATGGTATCCACCGCGGTGTCCATCTCGCGCACCTCGCGCACGAGCTCTGCCGTCTTGCCAGCAATGCGCCGGAAGTCATCGGTATTGGCACTCAGCACGTGGACGAGTTCGCTGACGAAGGCGTCTTCATCGATGGCGTAGTGTTCACTGATCCGTGCGAACAGGGTGTCGAGTTCCTGCTGCCAGGTGGCAGTATCCAGCATGTTATTGGCATTGAGCATGAGAGGTCCCCCGGGGTGTCATCCGTCTTCAAACGGCAAATCCACGGCCCCACCGGGCAAATTTGCCTGGTGCCGTTGGATATCTTTGACTGTAGGGGCGGCGGAAGGGAGACGCTTGTCAATTTCCCGGTTTTGTTTGTCGATTTTGTGGCTAATCGGCGTTCCGGAAGCGTTTTTTCGACTTAAGTCGTAGGCGGCTGCCGGGCGATCAGGGCGGCATCGCCACGCTCGCTGCTGGCCCGACGCAGCTGGCTGGGGGGGCAGCCGAAGATGCTGCGAAAGGCATGGGAGAGTGCGCTTTGATGGGCAAAGCCGGTGTTGGCAGCTATCTCCGACAGCGGCAGGCGACTCTCTTCCAGCAGTCGCCGGGCCGCTTCGAGACGGCGGCGGCGAACATACTGCCAGGGTGACAAGCCGGTCTGGTCTCGAAAGCAGCTGCGAAAGTGCGCTTCGCTCAGGCAGGCTTGCTTGGCCAGGGCGCCGACGGTGAGGGAGCGGGCCAGATTCTGGTCGATATAGAGGTCCAGTTTTTGAAGGTCAAGCCGGCGTCCGGCAGATGACGCCATCGTGTCGCCACCCAGGCGGGCATGCAGGCAGCCGAGTAGGGTGGCCGCCAGGCGATCGCTCTGGGCGGGCGCGCGCATGCTTTCCTGGGTGATCGCCAGCTCGTGGAGGAGAAAGTCGAGGTAGCGCTTCAGGGGGTCGTCGAGGGCAAAGAAGCGCGGGGCATCGAACAGGCGCGAGAGCTCATGATGATAGCCGGTCAGCGACGGTGCATCGGCTGGCAGGTCAAGGATCAACTGGCGGTTCTCACCCTGTCCGACATAATAGTGCACGTGGTTGGCTGGAACGATACAGCCGGACAGGGCGGAGATGGCGCCGCCGAGCCCTTCGATCTCGAACTCGGCCTTACCCTGTAGACCAATCACGATCTGGTGAAAGTCGTGGGCGTGGTGCTGAGTGGCGGTATCGAGCGGAATCTGACGTATGGCGCTGGGCATGGGAACCTCCCGGCCTGACTGGCATCTCTGCCAAGCATACCATACTCGGAAAACGGTCAGCTTCCGTCCTGGTCACGCTGCCGATTTCTTAGCCGGGTGTGGGCGGCCAGGTGATCACGCAGGGCGGCCAGTTCCTGCTGACCGGTGCTGTCGAGCAGCGGCTTTCCCTGGGGAATGCGCCAGGCTCGGCCATGGGCCTCCATCAAGCGGTGCGCCCTGCGTCTCACGCCATCCAGATAGTCGTCATGGCGTATCGGATAGTTGATGATCGTATCCCACTCATGCTGGCTGAGGCGGTCTTCCAGCGCCTTGTCGAAGAGTTCGAGCAGTTGCTCGGGCTCCGTGCGATAGCGTGCAGTACGCGAAAACAGCAGAATCAGCAACATGCCGCCAATGATCAGCGTGCAGACGGCGAAGATGAGTAGATAAAGGGCCATGCAGTTGCTCGCACCGGTAGACGTCAGGGTCGCAGCAGAAGAGGGTCGATCGGCAGAGCCGATGTTGCCTGGTGAGGATGGACAGTATGCCTGCGGCGAACTGGAGCGGGTGAAGGGAATCGAACCC
>SKVX01000284.1 GCA_007129225.1 Halomonas sp. | reverse complement strand
ACCAATACCCAGCAGTTCTGCATCTCGTGTCACGAGATGGAGCGCAACCCCTATCAGGAGATGCAGGGAACGATCCACGACGTCAACCGCTCCGGGGTCGGCGCCCAGTGTGCGGACTGCCATGTCCCGCACGGCTGGACCCACAAGATGGCGCGAAAGATGGAGGCTTCCAAGGAGGTCTGGGGCTGGATCTTCGGCACCATTCGCACCGAAGAGCAGTTCGAGGACAAGCGGCGTGAGCTGGCAGAGAGGGAGTGGACTAGGCTCGAAGCCAACGACTCATTGGAGTGCCGCAACTGTCACGACTTCGATTCGATGGACTTTACCATGCAGAGCTCCAGGGCGGCTCGTGCACACTCGACCACGCTTGCCGAGGGAGAGGCAACCTGCATAACCTGCCACAAGGGCATCGCCCACGAGCTTCCCGACATGAGCGATTTCTATGAGGATACCGCCATGCGGTTGCCCGACATCCAATCCTGGGTGGCGCATCTGGAGCGGGATGCTCCGGCGCATGGGCACTCGAGCAACTGACCCCCGCCAGCCGAAAAGCCCGCAGGTTCGCCGCTCAACTCACCGTGGTGCGAATCTGCCGGGCTTTTTCCTGCAGCAGCGGCAGGTAGCGTTGATGTAAGGTCTCGATATCCACGCGAGCGGCATTGGTGCTGATATTGATACCACCCAGCAAGGCGCCGCTGGAATTGAAGACTGGTACCGCCAGAGAGCGCAACCCGGAATCGAGCTCCTGGTCGACGATGGCGTAACCCTGCTGGCGAACTTCGAGGAGGCGCCGCTTCAGCTCGGCCTTCTCGACGATGCTCTTGTCGGTGTGGCGCTCCAGCGTTATCCGCTGGAGAAAGGAATCCAGTTCGTTGTCGGGCAGCTGTGAAAGCAGTACGCGACCCAGCGAAGTGTGGGCGGCCGGCAGGCGGGTCCCCACAGAGAGAGTAATAGCCAGCAGGCGATGACTCGCCGCAGAGCGGGCCACATAGATGACCTCGTCCCCGTCCAGAACGCCCAATGAGGCTGACTCACCGATCTGTGCCGTAATATCCTCGAGCACCTGCTGGATGACGCTACGGTAGTTGTTGGCCGATAAAAATGAGTAGCCGAGCTGAAGTACCTTGGGCGCCAGCTCGAAGGCCCGTCCCTGCTTACGGACATAGCCCAGGGCATGCAGGGTGAGCAGGAAGCGGCGCGCCTTGGCTCGGTTCATTCCTGTGCGGGCTGCCACTTCGCTGAGCGTCATGCGCGGGTGCGCTTCGTCGAAGGCCAGAATGACTTCCAGGCCGCTGGCCAGGGCGGTGACGAAGTCGCGATCATCGGGGTTCAATCCCTCGTCTTGCATCGGGGGAGTCCTCTTCTCTTCTGCTTGCTGGTTTCGCTGCTTGATGGCGGCGAGAAGATAACGCATTGATGTTCGATATGCGAACAGATTCTTTCAAGTACTGCAATGCCCTTAATTCCTTTGCCCCTGAGTCATGATTTAAGACTAAAGTCGGGTTTTGGCCACGTAACGGATCACAGTAACCTCGGTGTGTATTCCGAATATATGTACGCATTACGAACAACTATAGATTCCACAAACAAGGTGGTGTTATGAAGCACATCGTGAAAGCAGCATGCTTGGCAGCCTGTAGTAGCGCTTTGGTGGCGGGGGTATCCGTTTCCACCGCCAGCGCTGATGAGTGGCCCACCGGTGACGTGCGACTGGTCGTGCCTTACGCGCCGGGAGGTACCACCGACGTACTCTCGCGCCGGGTTGCTGACCTGCTGCAGGACGAACTGGATGCCAATGTCGTGGTAGAGAACCGGCCCGGTGCAGGCTCCACCGTGGCCACAGGGCGTCTTGCCCGTGGCGGTCGTGACGTCGACCACACCATCCTGATGGCCTCCCCTGGACACACCATCGGTGCGGCCATCTATCCCGACCTGGCCTACGATCCAGTGGATGACTTCGTCTTCCTTCAGAACCTCATCGACATTCCCAACGTCATGGTGGTGCCGGCTGACAGCCCTTACGACAATGTCATCGAGTTCGTCGAGGCGGCCCGTGAGCAGAACATGACCTTCAGCCACAGCGGCGTGGGGAGCTCCATCCACATGTCCGGCGAACTGTTCAAGACGCTGACCGAGACCAACCTCACCGCCGTGCCCTTTGCCGGTAGCGGCGCAGCACTACCGGCACTGCTGGGCGGGGACGTCGATGTCTCATTCGAGAACATGCCCACCGTGCTGTCGCACATCCGTTCCGGTGACCTCAAGGCCTTGGCCGTGACCTCCGCCGAGCGTTCTCCGCACCTGCCGGACGTGCCGACGCTGACCGAGGTTGGCGAGTATAGCCTGGACCAGTTCGTGACCACCGCCTGGTTCGGCCTGATTGCCCATGAGTCCTTTCCTCAAGAAGCGCAGGATGCCATGCACGAAGCCCTTGCCGGCGTGATGCAGCGCGAAGAGTTCCTCAGCTTTGCCGAACAGCTGGGCGCCGAGCCGGGCCAGGTATCCGGTGAGTCGTTCCAGCAGTTCATCGCCCAGGAGGTCGAGCGCTGGCAGGAAGTTGCCGAGCAGGCCGGCATCAGCCAATAAGCGAACGGGACTGATCCCACCAATCGCTGGGGCGAGGGCGCCGTCCTCGCCTTGCTCGTTCGTCTGTGGAGGGGGTTATGACGACCTCGTTTAACAAACGTGGCAGGATGATCCGCGACCCCGGCGATGTCCTGTCAGGGTGCGTGCTGCTGGTCGCTTCTGCCTTTCTTCTGTTCTATCTGGTGCCCAACCACATCAGCGAGCCACCGATCCTGCAGAATCCGATGATGTCCCCGCGCTGGCTGCCGCGCATCGTGGGTGGATTGATGCTCGGCTTCTCCCTCCTGCTCATCGTGCAGGGCTTGTTGGTCGACAATACCGGCAAGGAGGATGGGCGACGTATTGGGAAGGGCCCCAAGCTGCGTTTCGCCATGATGGTGGTCGCCCTGATTGTCTATGTGGGCTTGTTCGAGGCGCTGGGCGCGGTGATTGCCGGCATTCTGGCAACACTGATCCTGTTCGCCGCACATCCGGTTCGGACCTGGTGGGTTTACAGCCTGGCGGTCGTCTTTCCTGTCGCTGTCGCTTATATCTTCGTCAAAGTCATGAACGTGCCGCTTCCGTTGATGCCGTTCTGATGGCCGGCGTCTTATCTAGCCCTGGGTGACCTATGGATATGTTTTCGGAAGTCCTGCATCTCTTTCTAAGCCTGGACAATATACTCGCCATCGCGCTGGGGGTGGTCATCGGCGTGGTGGTGGGCTCGATTCCCGGCCTGACCGCCACCATGGCGGTGGCGCTGGCACTGCCTTTCACCTTCACCATGGAACCGGTGGCGGCCATCCTGCTGCTGGTGGGTATCTATAAAGGCGGTATGTATGGCGGCTCGATCACCGCCATCCTGATCCGCACGCCAGGCTCACCGGCGTCCGCCTGTACCCTGCTCGATGGCTATCCTCTCGCCCAGCAAGGGTATGCCAAGAAGGCTCTCAAGACGGCGCTCTATTCCTCCGTTATCGCCGACTTCATCTCCAATATCGCACTCATCTTCTTCGCCGCTTACCTGGCCAAGATCGCCCTGAATTTTGGCGCACCGGAGTTCTTCTGGCTGATCTGCTTTTCGCTGACCATCATCATCTCGCTGGCCAGTGGTTCAATGATCAAGGGGCTGCTGGCCGCGCTGATGGGCATCCTGCTCTCGCTGGTGGGGTTGGACGAGGTCTACGGCTCCCAGCGCCTGACCTTCGGCAACTACAACCTGATGGACTCCATCTCCTTCATCCCGTTGCTGATCGGCCTGTTCGCGATTCCGGAGATCATCGAGTTCTATCGCAAGAAAGTCGTGCCGCATATCAAGGCCAAGGCCAGTGGGGTCGGCATGACCCTGGCGGAGTTCAAGCGCTGCCTCAAGCCAATAGTCCGTGGCAGCCTGTTCGGGGTGCTGATCGGTGCCATTCCCGGCACCGGCGCCACCGCGGCTGCTTTCATCTCCTACAGCGATGCGCGCCGGCGCTCGCCCAACCGTGACAATTTCGGCAAGGGAGAGGTGGAGGGCGTGGCCGCAGCCGAAGCCGGCAACAACGGGGTGGCAGGCGCAACCATGATCCCGCTGCTGTCATTGGGCATCCCCGGTGACGTTATCACCGCCATCATCCTGGGCGCCTTCATGGTTCACGGCCTGACGCCTGGCCCGATCATGTTCCAGGAGAACTTGACGCTGATTTATGCGCTGTTCGTCGGCATCATGTGCAGCTCGCTGGTGCTGCTGGTGGTGGGTAATGGGGCGATCAAGTACTTCTCGCTGATCGCCGACATCCCAAAGTCTATCCTCTTCCCCATCGTGTTGATGTTCTGCGTGTACGGCGCCTACGCCGTCAACAACGACACCTTCGACGTGTGGCTGATGCTGGGCTTCGGCGTGCTGGGCTACATCTTCAACCGAGCGGCGATACCGGCGGCACCTTTCCTGATCGGCTTCATCCTTGGGCCGATGTTCGAGGACAATCTGCGGCGCTCGCTGCTGATCGGCCATGGCGACATGTCGATCTTCGTGCGCGGCCCGATCACCTGGTTCTTCATTGCCTTGACCCTGGGGTCGATCCTGCTGGCACTCTATCGCTACTTCTCTACGCGCCGCCAGTCGTCTCGCCCCGGCAAGGCGCAGGAGACCCCGTAATCGCCTTTCCGTCCGGCACAAGTTGCTGAGGCAGGGCCAGCAAGGCGACTTCCCTGAAATACCACTGGCCGTCCCGGATTCTTTCCGGGGCGGCAGGCTGCATGCCCCGATAGACCGACACGGGAGAAGACAATGGCGGGACCGCTGACAGGCTTGCGCGTACTGGACTTGAGCCGTGTGATGGCCGGCCCCTGGTGTACCCAGATACTGGCCGACATGGGCGCCGAAGTGATCAAGATCGAGCGCCCGCAGAGTGGCGACGATACGCGTCATTGGGGGCCGCCCTGGTTCAAGGACCGTGACGGCAACGAGACTCGTGAATCGGCCTATTATCTTTCGGCCAACCGCGGCAAGCACTCCGTGACCGTGGATATGGGCAAGCCCGAGGGCCAGGCGCTGATCCGCGAGCTGGCTGCCCAGAGCGACATCCTGGTGGAGAACTTCAAGAGCGGCGGCCTGGCGCGCAAGGGGCTAGATTACGCCACCCTCGAGGCGCTCAACCCGGGGTTGATCTACTGCTCGATCACCGGCTTCGGCCAGACCGGGCCGATGGCCGCGATGGCCGGCTACGACTACCTGGTGCAGGCCCAGGGCGGACTGATGAGCATCACCGGCGCGGCAGACGGTGAGCCCGGCGCCGGCCCGCAGCGGGTCGGCATGGCGGTGTCCGACCTGACTACCGGCATGAACGCCACCATCGCCATCCTGGGAGCGCTGCACCACCGCCACCTGACCGGCGAAGGGCAGTATATCGACATGGCGCTGCTCGACGTGCAGGTAAGCTGGCTGGCCAACCAGGCGCAGAACTACTTCTGCAGCGGCACACCGCCCACCCGCACCGGCGAGTACCATCCCAACCTGGTGCCCTACCAGCCGTTCCCCACCGCCGATGGCGAGAAGGTGATCATCGCCATCGGCAACGATGGCCAGTTCCAGCGCTTCTGCCAGGCGGTGGGCAGGCCTGAGCTTGCCGAGGATACACGCTTTGCCACCAACCCGGAGCGTGTCCGGCACCGCTTGGCACTGGTGCCGCTGATGGTGGAGATCACCCGCACACGCACCTGTGACGACTGGATCGCGCTGATGGGTGAGATTGCCGTGCCCTGCGGACCGATCCAGGACATCGCCCAGGTTTTCGAGGATCCTCAGGTCCTGGCACGGGAGATGAAGGTCGAGCTCGAGTCCGAGCTCGGCCCGATCCCCGGTGTGGCCAACCCGATCAAGTACTCCCGCACCCGGATCGAGTATCGCAAGCCGCCGCCGGTGCTGGGGGAGGATACCGAAGGCGTGCTGACACGACTGCTCGACAAGGCACCGGAGGAGATCGACGCCCTGCGAAACCAGGGCGTGCTCTAGGCGGATCATGACGACTCGACGACGCCCTGGGCTGCGCGTCGACGCCCTGCCCAGCCGCCTACTCGCCGTCGTTGCGCTGCTTATCGCCTGGCGCCAGTTGGGCGGGCCGGCGGCGGTCGGCTACCTGGCCGAAGGCCTGCTGGCCGGCTTCCTGGTGCTGTCCTGGCCACGCCTCTCGGCCATGGCGCGACTGCTGCTGGTGGCATGCGGCGTGACCACGCTGCTTGCCCTGTGGCGGCTCGACTCACCCTGGGCAGCGCTGCACGAGGCCGCCGCCAGCTTTGCCTTCCTAGCCGCCTTCATGTCCACCCTGGCGCTGCTGCGCCTGCCCGCCTACCGCTCGCGCCTGATTCGCCGCTGCGGCCAGAGCCTGCTGATGCAACCGCCTACCTGGCGCTACCCCCTGCTGTCGCTGGGATCGACCCTGTTCGGCATCGTGCTCAACTTCGGCGTGCTCAATCTGTTCGTGTCGATGATCGAGAAGGCCAACACCCTGGGAGCGGCCCAGGGGCAAGCCTGGGTGCAGCAGGCACGGCGCCGGCGCATGCTGCTGGCCACCCTGCGCGGTTTCACCCTGGCGCCTTTGGTGTCGCCGCTGGGCATCGGTGTGGCGGTGGTGCTGGGCAACCTGCCCGACCTGGCCTGGCGCGAGCTGTTCCCCTATGTGCTTGCCGCCGCCACGCTGCTGTTCCTGCTGGGCTGGGGCTGCGACCAGCTTGCCGGACCGCGCCCGGCCCGGTCGGCCGTTGTCGCTTCGCGGCCATCGCTGCTGCCGCTGCTTCATTTCAGCCTGCTGCTCTCGGCACTGATGGGGCTGGTCTTTGTGCTGGCCGGCTGGCTGTCGCTGCGCCTTCCCCAGGCAGTGCTGCTTGGCGTGCCGCTGGGGGCCTGGCTGTGGCTGGTGTGGCAGTGCCGGCGGCTGGGGGCCGGGGGCACGCTGCCGGCCGGCGTGGTAATCGGCAGGCACTTGCCGGGGCTGCTCGGCGGTATCGGCAATGAGGTAGTGGCGCTGGGGGCGGGGGCGTACCTCGGCTATCTCAGCGTGGCCTTGATGGACCCGAACCAACTGGCCGGGCTGGCGTCGCTGCTGGTCACCTTGGGAAGCTGGTTACCATTGCTGGCGCTGCTGCTGATCGTGGTGCTGGCCCAGGTCGGGGTCAATCCCATCATCAGCGTCACCTTTCTCACCAGCATGGTGTCGCAGGTCGAGCTGCCCGGTATCTCCGTGCCGCTGCTGGCGGCGGCGATGCTGGCGGGCTGGTCGCTGACCATGGTGTCGTCGCCGTTCACGGCGGCGATGATGATCATGTCGCGCTTCACCGGCATGTCGGCGGGGCGCATCGGCCTGCACTGGAACGGTGTGTTTCTCGCCGCCTCGCTGCTGACCGCGGCGCTGGTGCTGCGCCTGGTGAGCTGATGTCGGCCTGGCCCCGCCGGGGCGGTACCGCACTGTCGACGTGTTCAGCCGACGGTGACGCCGCCGCACACGAACAGGGTCTGGCCGGTGATGAAGCCGCTGTTCGCGTCGCAGAAGAAGCTCACCGCCTGGGCCACGTCCTCGGGCTGCCCCATGCGCTGCACCGGGATGTTGTCGACGATGCGCTGTGCACGCTTGGAGTCGGGCGGGTTGTTCTGCCAGAAGGCCGTGGTGGCGATCGGGCCAGGGGCGACGCAGTTGACTGTGATGCCGTCGCCGGCCAGCTCCAGTGCCCAGGTGCGCGCCATGGACTGCAGCGCTCCCTTGGTGGCGCTGTAGAGGCTGCGCGCCTCCTTGCCCAGCACCACGCGACTGGCGTTCATGACGATGCGGCCATGGTGGCGATTGCGCATGCCCGGCATCAGGGCCTGGGTGCAGACCAGCGCCGAGCGCACATTGAGGTGCATCAGGCGATCGAAGTCCTCCACCCGGGCCTCGTCGAGCAGTGCTGGCGCGACGATTCCCACGTTGTTGACCAGGCAGTCCACGGCGTGGGCCTCGATGATCTCGGCTAGCACCGTGCGGGTGGCCTCCACGTCGCCGAGGTCGACCCGGCGCATATCGGCCCTGAGCGACTCGGCCTCGGGCTCGACGATGTCCAGCACGATGGTGCGGTAGCCGTCGCGTTGCAGGCGCAGGGCTATGGCCTGGCCAATATTACGGGCACCACCGGTGACGACGGCACAGGATTCGGTCATGTCGGGTCCTCAACAGAACGGCGGGTTGTGGCGCTAATGGCGGGTCGCTACCATTGTGCGCAATGCGTACATAAGTTCGTTGAGGTCAAAGGTTGCGCCCCGCACCGTCTCGCCTCAATGCGACCTTCGTCTTGGTCGGCGATCGGGCGCCTCACGTCAAGGAGAACTGCATGCAGCAACAGACCCCTATCGTCGTGGTGGGCGCCGGCACCATGGGTACGACCCTGGCGCGCCTGATGGCCACTCGGGCCATGCCGGTCACCGTGCTGGATATCGATGGCACCAGGTTGGCGCATTGCCGCGAGGCCCTGGCGGCCGATGAAACACTGTCGAGTCGGGTGGGCTTTGCCCAGGACTGGTCGTCGGTGGGTGCTGCGAGCGCCATGATCGAGAGCGTAACCGAGGATCTTGCACTCAAGCGTCGGGTCCTGGCCGAGGCCGAGCGGCACCTGCCTGCCACGGCGCTGATCATGACCAACACCTCGGGCCTCTCCATCGATGCGCTGGGCGAGGAAATGGCGCACCCGGAGCGCTTCGTCGGCGCCCACTTCTTCAACCCCGCCGACCTGATTCCCGCCGTCGAGTTGGTACCCGGGCAGCTCACCCATGACGCCACCGTGGCCCAGGCATGTCAGCTGCTGAGGCAGCTGGGCAAGCGGCCGGCCGTGCTCAAGCGGTGCGTGCCGGGGTTCGTGGCCAATCGCATCCAGCACGCCCTGATGCGTGAATGCCTGGCGCTGCTGGAGCAGGGGGTGGTAGAGCCTCAGGCGCTGGATGATATCGTGCGCTACTCCATCGGCGTGCGCCTGGCCATCAACGGCCCCCTGCGCCAGCGCGACCTCAACGGCCTGGACACCCACCTCAATATCGCTCGCTACCTCTATGCCGAGCTCGAGGATCGTCATACGCCTTCTCCCCTGCTGGAAACCCACGTGAGCGAAGGGCGTTTGGGGCGCAAGAGCGGCCGAGGGTTCTTCGAGTGGCCGCAAGAGAGCGCCGAGGCCCAGCCGCAGCAGGAGCGAGAGCTGCTGCGGCGAATGCTGACGCTGCTGGATGAGGAGAGCGCCTCTTAGACCTTGGTCGTGGCTTTCCTCCCCCCGCGATCACGGAAACTTCCATGCCTTTCAAGTAACCCACTGATTTCTTGATAGGCGGCAAGCGGCGGGTCACGGTTGGGTCAGGCCAGGCCACCGGTAGCGGTTTGACTCTGGCGCTTCGGGGCAGTATTTTGTTCGTGATGCAAATCATTGTACGCATAACGAACAATCGAGACGTCTAATGAAGAGGGCAGAGCAATGGCCGAGTTCCTGAGCCTGCATGATGCGGTGGCGCGCTACGTCGAAGACGGCGCCACTGTGGCCATGGAGGGTTTCACCCACCTGATCCCCTTTGCCGCCGGTCACGAGGTGATCCGTCAGCGCAAGCGCGACCTGACCCTGATCCGCATGACGCCTGACCTGGTCTACGACCAGATGATCGGAGCCGGCTGTGCGAAGAAGGTGATCTTCTCCTGGGGCGGCAACCCCGGGGTGGGCTCGCTGCACCGCCTGCGCGACGCGGTGGAGAAGGGCTGGCCGAACAAGGTCGAGATCCTCGAGCACAGCCACGCCGCCATGGCCTGCGCCTTCGAAGCCGGTGCCGCCGGGCTGCCGCTGGCCGTGCTGCGGGGCTATGTCGGCAGCGAGCTGCCCAGCGTCAACGACCAGATCAAGTTCATCGAGTGCCCCTTCACCGGCGAGCGCCTGGCGGCGGTGCCTTCGGTGCGCCCGGACGTCTCCATCGTTCACGCGCAGAAGGCCGACCGTGCCGGGAACGTGCTGGTCGAGGGCATCGTCGGCGTGCAGAAGGAAGCGGTGCTGGCGGCGAAGCGAAGCATCGTCACGGTGGAGGAGATCGTCGACGACCTGCGTACCGAGGCCGACTATCACCCCAACGCCTGCATCATCCCGGGCTGGGCCATCAGCGCTGTTGCCGTGGCCGAGAAGGGCTCGCTGCCCTCCTATGCCCACGGCTACTACCCGCGCGATAACGCCTTCTACAAGGAGTGGGACGCCATCGCCCGGGATCGCGACGTGTTCGCTCGGTGGATCGAAGAGAACGTCATGAATGCAGGGGGGAATGCCTGATGAGCCTCGACTACACCTCAGCGGAAATGATGAGCGTCACCGCGGCGCGCGCGCTCGAGAACGGCATGACCTGCTTCGTCGGCATCGGCCTGCCCTCGGAGGCGGCCAACCTGGCGCGCCTGACCCACGCCCCCGAGGTGGTGCTGATCTACGAATCCGGCACCGTGCAGACCAAGCCCGAGGTGCTGCCGCTCTCCATCGGCGACGGCGAACTGTGCGAGTCGGCGCTGACCACCGTCTCGGTGCCCGAGATGTTCCGCTACTGGCTGCAGGGCGGCAAGGTCAGCGTGGGCTTCCTCGGTACCGCCCAGATCGATCGCTTCGCCAACCTCAACACCACCCTGATCGGCGACTATCAGGCCCCCAAGGTGCGCCTGCCGGGCGGCGGCGGGGCGCCGGAGATCGCGACGAATGCGGGAGAGGTCTTCATCACCCTGAAGCACTCCAAGCGCGCCTTCGTCAAGGACGTGGACTTCATCACCACCCTGGGCTTCGGTCGCGACGGCAAGGGGCGCGACGACGTGCCCAACATCGGCAAGGGCCCGACCCGGGTGATCACCGACCTGTGCGTGATGAAGCCTGACCCAGAGACCAAGGAGCTGGTGGTCGTCTCGCTGCACCCGAACGTCTCCCGCGAGGACGTAATCGAGGCCACCGGCTGGGAGATCCGCTTCGCCGAGTCGCTCGAGACCACGCCCGAGCCCAGCGCCCATGAACTCGAAATCCTGCGTGAATTGAAGGCCAGGACCGAGCGCAAGCACGCGGGCGAATGAACCAGGAGCTCTTATGACTGACGTCTTTCTCTGCCATCCACGGCGCACCGCCATCGGCCGCTTCGGCGGCACCCTGGCAAGCCGGCGCCCCGACGACTTCGCCGCCACCCTCTTCAAGGCGGTGCTGGCCGAGGCTCCGGATCTCGACCCGGCCGCCATCGACGAGGTCTTCATGGGCTGTGCCAACCAGGCCGGCGAGGACAACCGCAACGTGGCGCGCATGTCGGCGCTGCTGGCGGGCCTGCCTACCTCGGTGCCCGGCACCACCTTGAATCGCCTGTGCGGCTCCGGCATGGATGCGGTGGGCACCGCCTTCCGCGCCATCAAGGCCGGCGAGATGGAGCTGGCCCTCGCCGGCGGCGTGGAGTCCATGTCCCGCGCCCCCTATGTGCTGGGCAAGGCCGACGGTGCCTTCTCCCGGGGCCAGAAGATCGAGGACACCACCATCGGCTGGCGCTTCGTCAATCCGCTGATGAAGAAGGCCTACGGCATCGACTCCATGCCGGAGACCGCCGAGAACGTGGCCGAGCAGTTCAACATCTCCCGCGAGGACCAGGACGCTTTCGCCCTGCGCTCACAACAGAAGGCCGCCGCCGCCCAGAAGGCGGGCCGCTTCGCCATTGAGATCACGCCCATCGAGATTCCGCGGCGCAAGCAGGAGCCTCTGGTGTTCGACACGGACGAGCACCCGCGGGAGACCACTCTGGAGAAGCTGGCCGGCCTGCACACGCCGTTTCGCGAAGGCGGAAGCATCACCGCGGGCAACGCCTCCGGCGTCAACGACGGCGCCGCCGCCATGCTGGTGGCAAGCGCCGCGGCGGTGGAGCAGCACGGCCTCAAGCCGATGGCCCGCATCCTCGGCATGGCCACGGCCGGCGTCGAGCCGCGCATCATGGGCTACGGTCCGGTGCCGGCGGTGCGCAAGCTGCTCGAGCGCACCGGCGTGACCATGGACGAGATCGACGTGTTCGAGTTCAACGAGGCCTTCGCCGCCCAGGCCCTGGCCTGCACGCGGGACCTGGGACTCGCCGACGACGATCCGCGGGTCAACCCCAACGGCGGCGCCATCGCCCTGGGCCACCCACTGGGCATGTCCGGCGCGCGCCTGCTGATGACCGCGGCCCACGAGCTGCAGCGCAGCGGCAAGCGCTATGCGCTGTGCACCATGTGCGTCGGCGTGGGACAGGGTATTGCGACCCTGATTGAGAGGGTGTGATATGGCAATTCTGACCATCGGCGGCCGCAGCGTCGCCTATCGCCTGCTCGGCCCCGAGGCACTGCCGCTGGTGATGCAGGCGCATCCGCTGGGCATGACCCGGGAGGCCTTGAGGACAATGTGCGCTTAGACCGCAACACCCTGGCCCCATCCAATGCGGCCTTGGTGAAGCGCGCGGTGGCGCTGTGTGAGCAGTACGAGCGTCCGGTGGCCACCTGGCAGCAGGTGCGGGCTATTCTCGGCCTGAGAGCTGGGTAACGATCGAGGGGAGTGCTAGTAGAAGCGCATGCCGACCCTGACGACCTTGTCACCTTTCACTTCACTCACCACCCAATGAATGCCGTGCCAAGACACGTCATCGCCGATGACGGGGTGGCCGCCAACTCGCATGGAAATGAACTCGCCCAGTGTCATGTCTTCTTCACCCGGGGTGACGGAAATGCCATACGCCTTGGCAATTTCTCCCAGGCGGGCATCGGCATCCAGCGTGAAGGGACCGAAGAACTCCTTCTCTTTCTTCAGCTTGGCGTCGCCATTGAACAGCTTGTTGAGGGCGGACAGGTCCTCATTGCGACCGATGACACAGATGACGTCGCCTATCTTGAGCTGCGTACTCCCTTTCGGATGCAGCATGGCATGCTCGCGGAACAGGGCGGAAATCAGCGCACCGGAAGGGAAGCGAAGCAGTCGGATGGGCACGTCATCCAGGCTCGAGTTCTCGACCCGGTATACGAACATTTCATAGTCATTCTCTGGCAGGATGCCCAGCGGCCCCCGATGGTTGGGTGCCGTGGCCTGCGGCAGTTGTACCTTCATCCAGCGTGCCATCAGGGAGATGGTGCCGCCCTGGATGAGCAGCGACATCAACACTACACCGAAGGCGACGTTGAAATAGAGCGAGGCGTTTTCCACCCCGCCGATGAAGGGAAAGATGGCCAGTACGATGGGCACCGCCCCGCGCAGCCCGACCCATGAAATGAAGCCGAGTTCATGCCAGCGGAACTTGAAGAAGGGCTTGATGGCAATGAGGACAGCGAGGGGCCGGGCCACGAATATCAAGGCTAGCCCCACCAGGAAGGCGGGCAGGGCGTATTCCAGCAGGTCGCTCGGGGTGACCAGCAGCCCGAGTACGAGGAAGAGCCCGATCTGGCTCAGCCAGGCCAGGCCGTCATGCACGGGAAGTATGAAGTTGAGATGTCGCCCGGGCTGGTTGCCGATCATCAGGCCGCAAAGGTAGATGGCCAGGAAACCGCTCCCGCCAAGGGCGCTGGTGGCGCCGAAGACGAAGAAGCCCATTGCCAGGGCCAGTAGCGAGTAGAGCCCCGGCGCCAGGTCGACCCAGCGCAAGAGCTTGCCGGTCAGCCAGCCACCACCGATGCCGACCACGATACCCACCCCGAACTGCTGAAGCAGGAACAGCGCTGTCTCGGCGATGCTTCCGATGTCGCCCACCAGGATTTCGATGAGCATGATGGTCAGAAAAATCGCCATCGGATCGTTGGTGCCGGACTCGATCTCGAGGGTGGCGCCGACCCGCTCGTTCAGGTTGATGCCGCGACCGCTGAGCATGGAGAACACCGCCGCGGCATCGGTGGAGCCGACGATGGCACCGACCAGCAAGCCCTGGATCAGGGTCAGATCGAAGGCCCACATTGCTACCAGCCCTGTAATGCCGCTGGTCAGGAAGACCCCGAGCGTGGCGAGGGAGAGCGCCGGGCGAAAACCGGCGCGGAACGTCTTGAGTCGGGTGCGCAGGCCACCGTCAAGGAGGATCAAGGCCAGGGCCAGGTGCCCGATCAGGAACGCAACGGAGTAGTCATCGAACTCGATGCCGAGCAGGCCCTCCTCGCCCGCCAGCATACCCAGGGCCAGGAAGATGATAAGAAGAGGAAGGCCGAACAGCGAGGAGAGCCGGCTTGCCAGGATACTCAAGGCCAGAAGGGAGCCACTGAGCAGGAAAAGGGTGTTGATGAAGTCCATGCGGATGCCCTTCGATTGGCAACCCTGGCCAGAGCCTGAGCGGCGTTCCTTGTATTCAGTGGTAGCTTCGGGATCTGCTGTTATTGTGGCTAAGGCGTAAATTTTAAATATGCAATTGATTTATAATATCTTTTTGTTTTTCTTTGCGTCAAGGGCGTGGCGCACCGCGCAACGCAGCGCAGCGATTCGCTCGTGTAGGCATTTGTGCAGTGATTCCTTAGCCGCTGGCATGCCGTACACAGTAACACCGGGGTCTTGATAAGTCTGACCCAATAGATGGTCGGTGGCGGCTATGGCTTCAGGCAAGGAAAAATTATCACCTTTATCAAATAAAACTTATGCTGTAACCAGGCCTTCTGTCCGCAACGGAGATAGCGCATGGCGACTCGAATCACGACCTCCCGCAGAGAGGACGGCATCACGCTGCTGAGGATCAGCTGCCCTGAACGACGCAACATCCTGGACGAGGCGAGTTACACCCAGTTGATGGATGCGCTCGCCTCGGCCGAGGCGGATGATGGGGTCAAGGTCCTGATCATCACGGGCAGCGAGAACTGCTTTACCGCCGGCAACGATCTGGCCAACTACAAGGCCCTGGCGGAGGCGACCGAGGTGGCGGCCATCACCTTCCTGCGCCGCCTGCATGCCTTTCCCAAGCCCGCCATCGCCGCCGCAGAGGGTCTTGCCCTGGGGGTCGGCTCGTCGATTCTTCTGCACTGCGATTTCGCCTATGCGGGCAATTCAACGACGTTCTACCTGCCCTTCATCAACTTTGCCCTGACGCCCCTGGGCGCCACGACACATCTGCTGCCCAAGCTGGCGGGCAACAAGTCGACCAGCGAAATGCTCATGCTCGGCAAATCCTTTTCCGCATCCCGCGCCTGTGACCTGGGCCTGCTGACCGATACCACTCCTGATGGCAAGGCTCTGGAGCAGGCGGTCGACTGTGCAACGCGGCTGGTCGCCAAGCCCTTCGATGCGCTGTTGGCCACCAAAGCGCTGCTGCGGGAGAGCGAAGCCGAAGCAGTCGATCATGCCTTCGATCGGGAGGAAAAGCAGCTGCTGGAACGGTGCCGCTCCACGGAAGCCCAGGAAGCCATCGATGCTTTCTTTGCCAAGAAAGGCAGCCACTAGCGGGCGGCTTCTGGTTTGGGTGGCGCCATCGATCGGGCCGGTTTGCTGCCGTTCGCAACTCCTTGCTGATCTGCTGTACTGAGGGCAAGAACAACCATGATGGGAGGGGCTGGTATGCAGGCACTTCATGTGGCAGTGGACGAATCGACACGCTCCTTACAGGGCATCGCCTTGGGCGAGCTGCTTCATCGTCAGTGGGGCGGCACCATGACGCTGGTTTCCGTGGTGGCATCAACCGAGCAGGCGGACAAGCGCCGGGCCGCGCTGGACCGGCAGGAACTGGGGGACTACCGGGAGTCACTCGAGATAGTGACAGGCGATGCCGCCGAGGTGCTGGCCGGCCTGGCATCCGACCCTGGCAAGGGGTTGCTGTGCATGACCTCCCACGGTCGCCGACCGGCATCCGAGCTACTGCTCGGCAGCGTGGCGGCAGAAACCGTGAGGCGTGCTGGTGCTCTGGTGGTGCTTGGCGGGCCCCAGTTCGATCCTGACAGGCATCAGCGCATCGATACCCTGATGGTCTGCGTCGATGGATCGCGCCCAGCTGAGTCGGTACTCGAGCCCGCTGTCAATCTGGCCAGGCGGCTAGACGCCAGGCTGCAACTGCTGCATGTTATCCAAGTTGAGTCTGATGTGGCGTCGGCACTGCCGGGTCACGCTGGCCATGGCGACATCATGGAGTCGGGATATGTGCAAAGCCTGGCACGCCGTATTCGCGAGGCGGACGGCTTCGAGGTGGACTGGGAAGTACTGCATGGGGACAGCCCGGCAGAGGCCATTCACCGTTACCTGACTCCTTGCACCAATGCCATGGTTGTCATGACGACCCATGGGCGAAGTGGCTTATCACAAGTGGCCACAGGCAGTGTCAGTCGCGAAATATTGCACAAGGCGCACTGTCCGGTGGGGATTATGCGCCCGGTGAAAGGGGGCTGAGGGTCCGAGAGCACAGGAAGCCAAGCGATGCATCGCAGCTGGATCTACGACTCCCTCATCATCAGGCTCACCGCCCGCTGGTACGCCGAGGTGCTCGAGCGGCTGACCGCAGGGGCGGTATTGCTCGACGTCGGGGTCGGCACGGCCGGGGCGCTGGCGGCCAACGCCGAGACGGTGAGGCGCAAGGGGCTGCGTATTATCGGCATCGATATCGACGCCGATTACATCGCCCGGGCCAGGCGGCGGCTCGAGGAGACGACGCTTGGCGCCCATGCCGAGGTGCGTCTCGAATCCGTCTACGACCACCTTGCCGGCCCCTATGACGCGGTGTATTTCTCGGCCAGCTTCATGCTGCTGCCCGATCCCGAGCGGGCGCTGCGTCACTGCGCAGCGCTGCTCAACCCGGGCGGACGCATCTTCTTCACCCAGACCTTCCAGCAGCGGTCCTCGCGCGGCATGGACTGGTTCAAGCCCATGCTCAAGCGGCTCACCAGCATCGACTTCGGCCGGGTGACCTACGAGGACGACTTCAAGGTGCAGCTCGACGCCGCCGGCCTGGCGCTGGAGGAGTTCACGGTGCTGTCGCGTCACGGCAACCGAGCCTCTTGCCTGGCCGTGGCACGACCACGAAGCTGACTCTTTCGTACCGGCACGTCATGGGTATCTTCCGCTGCGGCGATTCTCTACCAGCACCTCAAGGATGGCATTGGCGTCCTGCATGGCAGGCCGGTGCGGCAGCGGGAGCGGCCCGGGCGGGCCGAGCCTGCCGCCATTCGACGGTGAAGCGCCTTCAGCTATCACTTCTCGTCCCGGTCGCCCGGCTTCACCTCGTAGTCGCCTTCCAGCACCTGCTGTTCATGGTGTGAGTCGCCGCCAGCCTGGGTGCGGCGATAGTGGGTTTCCTGATAGTGAAAGCTGGTACCGACATCGCTCGCCTGCTCGGCGCGCATCTGCTCGAGGCGCTTCTTCATGCGATAGCGCACGATGGGCAGCATTGCCCAGCCGATCAGCAGGAAGAAGAGGCCCAATACCGTGCCGATGATCAGCAGCATGCCGAACAGCAGCCAGGTCAGGATCAGCTTCAGCCCGCCGAGAGGCCCGCGCGGCGTCTGGCGGGCACGGGCACGCCACTGCTGTGCCGCGTGCCAGGCGGCGTTGCGGCGCGGGTCGTTGGGGTCGGTCATGGACATCTCCAGCGAGAGCATGGCGTCACCATTGAGGGGCGACGAGGTGAATGGCTCTCCTTTTGAGGCCACGACTGGGTAAACGTTCCTGGGGTGCGACACGCTACCACGGTCGCTTCTGCCAGGGCACTTATCACGCAGATGTGCTACAGCATCCGCCATAGGGCGGCGGTGACGATCCCGGCGGTGATCGCTGGCAGGGGCTTCTGCAGGGCCAGCATGACAAGGAGGGTGGCGACCAGTGCCATTCGGGCGCCCCAGTCGCCGTAAACGGCCATGGGGGTGATGACCGCCACCAGCACGGAGCCGGCCATGGCATTGATGAAGCGCTCTACCCTGGGGCCGATCGGTACCCGCGACATGACGAAGACACCGCCGGCACGGGTCAGGTAGGTAATCAGGGCCATGATGACGATGGCGGAAATGGCCCCGGCCAGCGTGGCGGGAAGGGTCATGGCGTCTCTCCCTTCCGCGCGGGCAGCAGGACACCCACGAGCCCGCCTGCCACTGCGCCGACGATGACATGGGCGTGATCGGGCAGCCATGTCATGGCCGCCAGTGCGGCCAGTGCCGCGGCGGCCCAGGGCAGCAGCATCGACAGGTCGCGGCGGCCGCCCACCAGCATGGCAAGCAGGAAGCAGCCCATGATGACGTCCAGGCCGAAGCGTTGCGGCTCCTCGATGCCGCTACCGAACAGCACGCCGAGCAGGGTGCCGAACAGCCAGGTGACCCACAGTGCGATGCCGCCGCCCACCAGCATGCCGACATTGGTCTTGCCCTTCTGGTAATCGGCGGCGGCCATTGCCCAGTTGGAGTCGCTCATGACGACCACGCTGGCGTAGCGCTGGGCGGGCGGGAGATGGGCGAGCCAGGGCTGGATGGCGGCGCCCATCAGCAGATGGCGGGCATTGATGGCAAAGGTGGTGGCGATCAGCGGCAGCAGCGGTATCTCTGGGCCCCACAGCTCCAGGGCGGCAAACTGCGAGGCGCCGGCGAAGACCAGGGCGCTCATCAGCATCGCCTCGAGACCGGATAGGCCGCGGGAGAGGGCGGCTACGCCGAAGGCCAGGCCGAAGACGACCACGAACAGGCACAAGGGGGCCATGCGCCGGATGCCGACGATGATGCCGGGCAGGTCGAGCCGGGCAACCTGGGTACTCCGGCTCATGCGTGCCACGCCTCGGCGACGATCTCGTAGCTTCTCAGGCGGTCCTCGGCCCGGAAGACGTCGGTATTGAGCATCAGCTCATCGGCACCGGTCTTTTCGAGGAAACGCTCGAGACCGGCCTTCACCGTCTCGGGGCCGCCGATGATCGCGGCGCCCAGGAACTGCTCGACCTGGGCTCGCTCCATGGGGGACCAGTCGAGGGCTTCCACCGGTGGCAGCGAGCGCGTGCGCCCACCGCGTACCAGGTTGAGGAACTTCTGCTGGGCGGTGGTGGCCAGGTATTGGGCTTGCTCATCGCTCTCGGCAGCAATCACCGGCAGGCCGACCATGGCATGGGGCCTGTCGAGCGTGTCGGAGGGGCGGAAATTGTCCCGGTACAGGCGCAGTGCCTCATGCAGGTAGCCCGGGGCGAACTGGGCGGCGAAGGCGAACGGCAGCCCCTCCCGGGCCGCCAGCTGGGCGCTGTAGCCGCTGGAGCCGAGCAGCCAGAGTGGCACGTGGGTGCCCTGGCCCGGTACGGCTCGGACCCGCTGCCCGGGCTGTGTCTCGCCGAGAAAGCCCTGCAGCTCGGCCAGCCGCTGGGGGAAGTCATCGACGCCGGCGCGGGGGTCGCGACGCATTGCCTGCATGGTGGCCGCGTCCGAGCCCGGGGCGCGGCCCAGGCCCAGGTCGATGCGGCCGGGATAGAGCGTCGCCAGGGTGCCGAACTGCTCGGCCACTACCAGCGGCGGGTGGTTGGGCAGCATGATGCCGCCACTGCCGACGCGGATATGCGAGGTGGCACCGGCGATATGGCCGATCAGCACGGCGGTGGCGGCACTGGCGATGCCGTCAAGGCTATGATGCTCGGCCAGCCAGTAACGGGTGAAACCGAGCCGTTCGGTCAGCTGTGCCAGGCTCACGCTTTCGTGAAAGCTGTCGGCAATGGTGCCGCCCTGGCGGATCGGCGCCAGGTCGAGCACGGAGAGCGGAGTGTCGGCGAGTCGGGGCATGGTCGGGGCCATTCGATAATTGGTTAGCCTGCTGTGTATTGCTCCAACATCAGGGTAATGGCGGGAATATGCAATGCCTGATGAGAGAAAACGACGACAGTGGCCTGGGTGGGCTGGCGAAGCCAGGGGGCCTTCGAGGCTTCTCGCTGTTTGTTGCAATACAGTAGTCAGGCGAGAGCGCAGGCCTTAAGCTCAGCAAAAGGGTGAAACTGGACTTCAGCCATGTCTCTCATCGGATCGAACCGCGGCAGTTCTCGCCGGGGGGCTACCCGTCGACGAAAAACCACTCGCCAGCGCCGTGGCGGCTTCGATCATTGGCTCGACCGCGCGGTCGATATTGTGGTGATCACGGCCCTGATCGTGGGGGGTGTAGCCCTGGTACTGAGCCTGCTGCTGTAATGTGAGGTGGTATGCGCTTTCTGTTGACCCTTGCCCTGCTGGGCATGGTGGCGGCCATTGCCTGGTGGCAACTCGAGGCGCGGATTCCCCCTCAGTGGCACCCGTGGCAGCCGCTGTCGGTGGACGACCCCCTGACCCCGGTGACGAAGTGGAAACTGCATCGCCTGGGCGATCGTCGTGATGACTGCCTGGCGGCGCTGGGGACGGCACCCGAAGGGGCACTGCGGATGACGCCGCTCGACGACCACGAGCCGGTCGAGGGTTGCCCGCTTGAAAACGTGGTGCGCGTGCATGGCAGTGGTGTCGACTTCAATGCCAGCTTCGTTGCCGCCTGCCCACTGGCGCTGGCCTGGGTGATGTTCGAGCGCCAGCGTCTGCAACCCGCTGCCGAGGCGCATTTCGATACTCGGGTGGCCCAGGTGGAGCACTACGGCAGTTATTCCTGTCGACGAGTCTATGGCCGGGAGGATGGCCGGATGAGCGAGCATGCCACGGCCGAAGCGCTGGATGTGGCGGCATTCCGACTGGCGGACGGGCGGCGCATCTCCCTCCAGTCCCACTGGGACGAGAAGGGCGAGCGAGGCGACTTCCTGCGTGAAGTTCGCGACGGCGCCTGCGACCTCTTCGGCAATGTGCTGGGCCCCGACTACAACGCTGCCCATGCGGATCACTTCCATTTCGGCATGCGGGGCTACCGGCTGTGCCGTTGATGCCGGCCTCCGGCTTACGGTCGCACGCGGCCTCAAGCCCCCGTACACTGGTTCCATCCTCCAAGGTCGCTGAGTAAGGAGACCGATGCTGGGATTTCTCCAGGGTTTTGCTTATGGGCTCTTCGTCACCTGCCTGCCGTGGCTCCTGGTCGGCATGGCCAATCCGCGCCTGGCGGTTCCCACCGACGCTCCCAGCCGCCTTCAGGTGGTCTTTCGCTACTGCCTGTTGATCCCGTTCCTCAGCATGCTGCTGTGGCTGACTTCGCTGTGGGGTGGTTTCGGGCCCAGCCTCGGCGGCTGGCTGGCGGGCCTGGTCGCCGTTCCCGTGGCGCTTCCCCTCGAGCGTGCCTGGCGTCGCTGGCGGGCCAGGCGACATCGCCGTCGGCTGGAGGCGCGGCTCGAAGCCGAGGCGGCACGCCGGCGCACGGAGCAGGAGCGCGAGGCCCGTGAGGCCGGAGTGGCGGTGCTCGATCCTTCCCATCCACCATCAGACGCCGATGAGTTGATCATGGCGCTGTGCCGCGCCAAGCAGGGCCTTCTCGATACCCGACGGCCCGACCTCGCCATCCAGGTGGACCGATTCTACAGCCGCTACTGCAACGTCATGGATGTGCTGCTGGCACGTTTCGACAGCAGTGAGCTGGCCTTCGAGCGCTCACGTGGTCTGGTCACCGAGGTGTGCCTCGGGGCGGTGGACAACTTTACCTCCATGGCCGCTCAGGCCAGGGGGGTAATGGGGCTCGACGGTGACTTCGTGCGTCGTCGCCTGGAGCAGGATGGTGCCAAGCTGTCGGTGGAGGAGCGGATTGCGCTGAAACGCCGCCTGGAGCTGATCGACGACACCGAGCTGCGGTTGCGGCGTCTCGTGGCGCGAAACGAGTCGGCGTTGACGCTGCTCGATGATGCCGCCGTGGCCCTGGCACGTATCGAGACGGGGCGCCCCCAGGCATCGGTGGCCACCGACCAGGCCCTCGAGGAGCTGCGGCGCTTCATCGGAAGGGCCGAGCGTTACGGGCGCCAGCGCTGAACCTGTCAGAATGCTAGCCTAGCATCAAGGCCTTGAGATAAGGGGAAGGTAGCATGAATCAACCGTCCGGACGTGGATCCCGCCTCTCCCTGCCGCCGGTGGAGGAGATCGCCAGCGAGCTGGTGCAAACCCTGACCGAGGCCGGGGAGGAGGACGCCCCCGGGGAGGATGACCCCGAGCTGAACGAGATGGCCGATGCCTTCGTGGAGGAGGTGCTGGCCAGTGCTGACGACGGTGGTGCGCTTGCGCGCCAGCGCCGTGCGGTGGACGAGATGGGTCTGGAGCTGCAGCAGCAGGCGGCGCACAAGAGCGAGATGCTGCAGACGCCGTTGAAAAAGCTGGCCCACCAGGGTGATGACGGTGGGCCGGTGGCCCGTGCCCTGGTCGATCTGCGCGGCAGGATGGAGGAGCTTGATCCTCAGCAGCATCGGCTCTCGCCCAATCGGCTCGACCGGCTACTGGCACGCATCCCCGGAGCCGGCAGCCGCGTGCAGCGCTACTTCCGCAAGTTCGAGAATGCACAGCAGGCGCTGGATGCGATCATCGCCGACCTGGAAGCGGGGCGCGACATGCTGCACCGCGATAACCTGACGCTGAATGACGATCAGGAGGCTCTGCGCGAGCTGATGGGTCGGCTGCAGCGTCAAATCAGCCTTGGGCGCCTGATCGACCGGCGCCTGCAGCAGGCTCTGTCCGGCCTCGTTGACGATCATCCCCAGCGTCCCTTCATCGAGGAGGAGCTACTCTTTCCGCTGCGCCAGCGCATCGTCGACCTGCAACAGCAACTGGCTGTCAGCCAGCAGGGGGTGCTGGCGCTCGAGGTCATCATCCGCAACAACCGTGAGCTGATCCGCGGGGTGGATCGGGCGATCCACGTCACCGTCTCGGCGCTGACCGTGGCGGTGGCGGTGGCCATGGCGCTGGCCAACCAGCGTCTGGTGCTCGATCGTGTCGAATCGCTCAACACCACCACGTCGGACATGATTGCGGGCACCGCCAGGGCACTGCGCCACCAGGGCGTGGAGATCCAGACCCGAGCGGCCTCGGCCCAGCTGGACATGGAGGCCCTGGAGCAGGCGTTCGGTGACGTCATGGGGGCCATCGACGATCTTTCCCGCTATCGCCAGGATGCCCTGCCTCGCCTGGATGAGCAGATCAATCGACTGGCAACGCTGTCGCGCCAGGGGGGGGAGGCGATCGACCGGCTCCAGCGTGGCAGCGAGGCCCAGCCGGAGTCGGTCGAAGACAAGACGGCGCCAACGGAGCGGCGCGACGACGGCTAGCCAAACCGGAGGGGCTACTGCCGGTCGGGGTCATTGTCGGGCCGG
Source organism: Halomonas sp. (assembly GCA_007129225.1). GTDB lineage: Bacteria > Pseudomonadota > Gammaproteobacteria > Pseudomonadales > Halomonadaceae > Halomonas. Next base: position 154 of record SKVX01000284.1, on the reverse strand, counting down.
ACGTCGGGACGATCATCGGGACTGACGTCGGGTGGACCACCCGGGGGAGGCTCATGGCGCCAGGCATCCCGGAACGCCTTGCGCATCAGCTCCCAGGACTCCTCCATGCCCTGGCGAAGGGAGTCCCAGGCCGCTTCGCTGGCGTGCTGCAGTT
>SKVX01000214.1 GCA_007129225.1 Halomonas sp. | reverse complement strand
CGCCGTGGCGAAAGTTGATCTCCATCTGGGCGGTACCCTCTTCATGGATCAGGGTGTCGATATCCAGCCCCTGGGCCTCGCACCAGTCGTACATGTCCTCGAACAGCGGATCGAACTCGTTGGCCGCATCGATGGAGAAGGATTGTCGGCCGGTCTCCTGCCGCCCGCTGCGCCCGATCGGCGGCTGAAGCGGCAGGTCGGGATCCTCGCAGCGCTTGGTGAGGTAAAACTCCATCTCCGGCGCCACCACCGGCTTCCAGCCCTTCTCGGCATAGAGGGCAAGCACACGCTTGAGCTGATTGCGACAGGAAAGCTCGATGGGGTTGCCCATCTTGTCGTAGCAGTCGTGAATGACCTGGGCCGTGGGCTCCAGCGCCCAGGGCACCGGATAGACCGCCGAGATGTCCGGCTTGCAGATCATGTCGATATCCGCCGGGTCGAGCAGCGAATAATAGAGGTCATCCTCCACATAGTCACCGGTTACGGTCTGGAGCAGGACGCTTTCGGGCAAGCGCATGCCCTTCTCGGCCATGAACTTGGAAACGGGGGTGATCTTGCCTCGGGCAATCCCGGTAATATCGCTGACCAGGCACTCCACCTCGGTGATGCGCCGTTCCTTGAGCCAGCTCTCTAGATCTTTCATGGAAACCTCATTTCCGCCCCGTTTCGGGCTGATGGTTATAGTCGGTCGCGCAGTTTGTAGAAGGTGGTCGCCAGCACCAGCAGCGGCGTACGCAGTCTGTCCCCACCGGGAAAGCGCCGATGAGGCATGGCGGCAAAAAGATCGAACCGCTCGCTCTGGCCGGCAATGGTATCGCTCATCAGTTGGCCGGCGAGCCCCGCCAGGGCCATGCCGTGGCCGGAATAGCCCTGGACATAGTAGAGGTTATGGCCGATACGCCCGAAATCCGGCGCTCGATTGAGAGTAATGGCCACATCTCCCCCCCAGCGATAGTCGATGGGCACGCCCTCCAGCACGGGAAACAGGCGGGCGATCTTGGCGTCCATTCGCTCGCGCAAGCCACGCGGTTCACGGCCATCGTAGCTCACCTCCCCACCATAGATCAGCCGCCGATCGGCCGAGAGCCGATAGTAGTCGAGGACGAAATTGGCATCGGCCAGGGCATCGTTGCACGGCAGCACCGAGGCGGCCTGCGTCTCGCTCAGCGGAGCGGTCGCCACCATGTAGTTGGCGGCTCGCATCATTCGCCCCGACAGCTCCGGCACCAGCCCTCCCAGATAGGCATTGGCGGCGACCACCACGAAATCGGCTGTTACGCTGCCGCCTTCGGTTTCCACCCGTGCCGTCTGCCCCCGCCGAATGAGGCGTGCAGCACTGCCCTCATGGATCGTCACCCCGGCACGCTGTGCGGCGCGAGCCAGGCCCAGGGTATAGTTCAGCGGATGCAGGTGGCCGCCCTCTTCTTCGTAGAGAGCACCAGGGTAGGCGTCGGTCACCACCCGCTCACGCAGTGCCGAGCCCTCAAGCCAGGTCATGTTCGTGTAATCGTAATCCCGGGCCATGCGCTCCTGAAACGCTTGCAACTCCCGCACATGGCGCGGCTTGACGGCGGCATGCAGAAAGCCCCAGGCCAGATCGCAGGGAATGGCATGACGCTCGACGAGCGCGGCGGTGAGCCGAACCGCTTCACGACTCATCTCCCAGATGGCACGGGCACGTTCATGACCCAGTGCCTGCTCCACGGTGGCGATGTCAGTGCCCAGTCCCGGCAGGATCTGCCCACCACTGCGCCCCGAGGCGCCGAAGCCCACCGCCCTCGCTTCCAGAAGACGCACCGAGTAGCCCCGCTCGGCCAGGTGCAGCGCCGCCGAGCAGCCGGTTACCCCACCACCGATGACGCAGACATCGGCCCGCTGGTCGCCTTCCAGCGGCGGACAGGCGTCCAGGCCTACCGCTACCGTATCGCGGTAATAGGAGGCCGGGCTGTCGCGCGTTGTGGCAGTCGCCATGAAACCGATCCTTGAATGGTGGAGCCGGGGGCAGCCGGCACGCTGGGTGATGATTGGTCCTGGGTTCAAGCCATCCTGGGACAATGGCCTCGGGTTGAGCCCCATGACGAGCAGGCGGCCATGCCATCTAGTCTGGCACCAAACCCGCGGATCCTGTCAAGTATTCAATAACAAAAACCATCAACAACGCAATCGTCAACGCCTCTCTGTTTCAACGCACTTATGACGTCTTGCAGAGCAAAAAGAGCACTGGCAAGCGTTATTGCACGTGCAACAACAGGAAAAGCGTGTCAAGAAATCACCATCAAAGCGAGCTATTGCACTCGGCAAAAAGCCGTGCCTCCCTGGCGGCGATGTCTCGCTAGACATGGCGACCCACCGAGGCCAGAAAGACGTCAAGAACCCGATGTGGACGGCGGTCTCGGCGGGTAATCGTGACCAGGGGAATGGGGTAGGTGCAGGTCTCGGGAATGAGCGCACGCAAGCGCCCCGCCCCGACCCAGGGTTCGGCCAGGTGGTCGGGCAGGTAACCGATATAGCAACCGGTCAGGATGAGAAAGACCGCGCCCTCGCGGTCGGAGGCCGTTGCAGTTCCCTTCAGCCTGGCATGGGCAAGGCGAGCCGCCTCGGGTAGCGGGTAGGCGGGAAGTACTGCTTCATGCTGGGCCAGGATCGCCTCATCCAGAGACTCGGCCGGCAGAGGAAAGAGTGGATGGCGGTCCGCGCAGTAAAGCCGCAAGGTTTCATCATAGAGCGGGCGTGCATCGACGCTGGCCGGCAGGTTGACTTCGGGGACGACACCCACATGCAGGCGGGCGTCCAGGACCCCCTGGGCAATACGGTCCGGTGCCTCCATGTGGATGTTGATTCGCACGTCCGGCCCCTGTGCCTTGAGGTCGGCCAGGGCATCGGTCACGTGCATCCGTGGCATGCTGACCAGGTTGTCGGTCAGACCAATGTTGAGCTCGCCTCGCAGGTTGCGGTGCAGGCCGTTGACCTCGGTGCGAAAGGTTTCCAGCGCCGACAGCAAGGTCAAGGTCGCCTCGAAGACCTGGCGCCCCTCCTCTGTCAGCGAGAACCCGCCACGCCCCCGCTGACACAGCTTGAGCCCCAGGCGCTTCTCGAGGTCGCTCATATGCTGGCTGATTGCCGGCCGGCTGATGCCAAGTGCGGACTCTGCAGCGGAGAATCCCCCGCACTCCACCACAGCCTTGAAGACACGAATCAAGCGAATATCGAAGTCACTGACCTGCCCCAGTTTCAGCCCCGACCGGTCGACCATGATCGCATCCTCAGCGCGAGGCGCAGATCGGACAGGCGGGATCCCGCGGCACCTGGAAATGACGCCAATGGCCGCTCATGCCGTCGAAGGTGGAGAGCCCGCGGTGTGGGGTGCCGGCACCGCTGAGCAGCTTGACCGCCTCCAGTGCCTGGAAGCAGCCGATCAACCCCACCAGGGGGGCGACGACGCCATTCTCGGCGCAGCGCAGCGCCTCGTCGTCGCCCTCTCCGAGAGGATAGAGGCAGGCGTAGCAGGGGCTTGTCGGGTCACGGGGGTCGAACACCGCCAGTTGCCCGGAGAAGCGGATCGCCGCACCGGATACCAGTGGCTTGCCCGCCTTGCGACTGGCGGCATTGATTGCATAGCGACTGGAGAAGCGGTCGGTACAGTCAAGTACCAGATCCACTGCGGCCACGGCATCATCCATTGCCGCACCCGCCAGATGCTGCGTCACCACCGAGATATCGCAGCCGGGATTGAGCATCAGCGCCGACTCGCGAGCCGACTCGGCCTTGTTGCGCTCGAGGTCGCCCATGCCGTGAGCGATCTGGCGCTGCAGGTTGGAGAGCTCAACGCTGTCGGCATCGGCCAGGGTGAGATGCCCCACCCCGGCGGCGGCAAGATAGAGCGCCACCGGCGAACCCAGTCCACCGGCACCCACCACCAGCACCCGTGATGACAGCAGCCGCTCCTGGCCGTCGATATCGATCGACTCCAGCATGATCTGGCGGCTGTATCGCAGCAGCTGGTTATCGTCCATCGCCATCACTTGCCTTCGAGCTCCTCGATGTCGGGTACGTAGATGGAGAATTCCTCCTTGACCTCTTCCATGACCACATAACTCTTGGACTCCTTGACTCCCGGGAGGGTCAGCACCACGTCGCCGAGCAGCTGCCGATAGGCTGCCATTTCCGGAATCCGGCATTTGAGGATGTAGTCGAACTGCCCCGACACCAGGTGGCATTCCTGGATCTGGGGCAGCCTCGCCACGGCGCGACGGAACTCATCGAATACCGCAGGGGACTGGGTCTCAAGGCTGATCTCGACGAACACCAGCAGATTGGCCTTGAGGGCCCTGGGATCGAGAACCGCCTTGTAGCCGCGGATGACACCTGACTTCTCCAGTCGCTTGACGCGCTCCAGGCACGGCGTGGTGGAGAGCCCCACCTGGGCGGCAAGGTCGACATAGGAGATGCGGGCATTTTCCTGCAAGCAGCGCAGGATGTTGAGGTCGATACGGTCGAGCGAGCGGGATTTGGCTTTCATTGTCGTATTTGGCAAACCGGATCAGGATGAATGGATGATGTCGCCATGCCGGTGGATCCGACCAACAATCAGCGGTAATGCAGCGCGCTGGGGGTGCAGAGGCATGGAATCATGACGACAATCGGAAAGATTTCCTGAACAGGTGTACCACAGCACGCCCACCCCCTCCAGTAGCCAGCCCTCAACGTTAGCCCGCCATGCGCCCCAGAGTCACTCGCTGCCGGCCCGACAGATCATGACGACTGGCAACGTCGCGATATCCAGCCGCCTGCAGCAGCTCTCTCACTCGCTCGGCCTGGTCATGGCCGTGCTCCATGGCCAGCCAGCCACCCGGAAGAAGATGGCGTGGTGCCGATTCGGTCAGGCGCCGCAGCTCGGCCAGCCCATCCTCCCCTGCCACCAGCGCGCCGGCGGGCTCGAAGCGGACGTCGCCGAGCATGAGGTGCGGATCGCTCTCGGCGATGTAAGGGGGGTTGGCGACGATCACGTCGAAGCATTCGGTGGAGAGGGCCGAGAACCAGTCGCTGACCAGGAAGCTCACGTTGGCAATACCCAGCCTCTCGGCATTGGCCGTGGCGAGCACCACTGCCCCCTCTATCCGGTCAATGCCGGTTATCTGCCAGCCGGGACGCTCGCTGGCAAAGGCCAGGGCTATTGCGCCGGTGCCGGTACCCAGGTCCAGCAATCGCCCCCGAGTAGCGGGAGCCAGCTCCAGCGCAGCCTCCACCAGGGTCTCGGTATCGGGCCGCGGGATCAGGGTCTGCGGCGAGGTGGTGAGGGCCAGCCCCCAGAACTCGCGTTCACCGATCAGGTAAGCGACGGGGTGACCCTCGGCCCGGGCTGCTACCAGCGCCTCGAATCGGGCGCGCTCATACACCGGGGCCGCCCTGTCACCCCAGGTGTAGAGCCAGGTACGGTCGACGCCCAGCACGTGGCCCAGCAGCACCTCGGCATCAAGGCGCGGGCTGGCCGAGCCCGCCTGGGCAAGCCGCTCCGTTGCACGGCCCAGCAAGCTGTCGATATCCATCAGCCCTCCTGCTGCAGGGCCGCAAGTTGCTCGGCCTGATGCTCGTGAATCAGCGGCTCGATGACTTCATCGAGTTCGCCGGCCATCACTTCCCCCAACTTGTAGAGGGTAAGGTTGATACGGTGATCCGTCAGGCGCCCCTGGGGAAAGTTATAGGTGCGGATTCGCTCGCTGCGATCCCCCGACCCCACCAGCGAACGGCGCGTATCGGCCTGCTCGCGGCGCTGGCTGTCCTGGGCGCTCTGCTTGAGCCTGGCGGCCAGCAGCGACATCGCCTTGGCGCGGTTCTTGTGCTGACTGCGCTCCTCCTGGCATTCGACCACCACGCCGGTCGGCAGGTGGGTGAGGCGAATGGCCGAATCGGTGGTATTGACGTGCTGCCCCCCGGCTCCGCTGGAGCGGAAGGTGTCCACACGCAGGTCAGCCGGATTGATCTCAACATCACCCACCGTGTCAGCCTCGGGCATCACGGCCACGGTACAGGCAGAGGTATGGATACGACCCTGGGATTCAGTGGCCGGCACCCGTTGCACGCGGTGGGCGCCGGACTCGAACTTGAGGCGGGCATAGACCCCCTCTCCCTTGATTCGCGAGATGACCTCCTTGTAGCCACCCTGCTCACCGTGACTGGCGCTGACCACTTCGACTTTCCAGCCACGCTTCTCGGCATAGCGCGAGTACATGCGGAACAGGTCGCCGGCGAACAGCGCCGCCTCGTCGCCACCGGTACCCGCACGCACCTCGAGAAAAACGTTGCGACCATCATCCGGGTCGCGGGGCACCAGCAGTTGCTTGAGCCGAACCTCCAGCGCCGCCAGCCTCTCGCGCCCCTCTACCATCTCGAGCTCGGCCAGCTCGCGCATGTCGGCATCGCTGTCGCCGGCAAGGTGAACGGCATCTTCCAGCTCCCCTTCAGCATGCCGGTAGTCACGCCAGGCATCGACGAGAGGCTCGAGTTCGGCGTATTCCCGGGAATAGTCGCGAAACCGCGTCTGGTCGGTAATCACTTCGGGCTCCGCCAGCAGGGCGGCGAGCTCCTCGAAGCGCTCGACGAAGGCATCGAGTCGCTGGCGCAGGGTCGCTTTCATGGCGTTTCCTGTCAGGGTTTTATTGATGAGGGGTCAAGCAGCAGCGCTTCGGCGGCCGCCAGCAGGTCGCGTCGCTCGCTGCCAGAGGCTTCACGCAGTGCGACCGTTGGCCGATGCAGCATACGGTTGGTGAGCTGATGGGCAAGGATGCGAACCACCTCTTCCGGGTCCTCGCCACGAGCCAGCCGGGCCATTGCCTGCTGCTCAGAATGGAGGCGAAGCTCGGCGGCCTGGTCTCGATAGCGCCGGATCAGCTCCCCGCCGCCGCGGATACGACGCTCATGGAGCCAGACACTGACGCCATGCTCGATCAACGACTCGGCCTGGTCGGCCGCTGCCTGCCGGTGCCGACGATTCTCCTGGATCACCTCGTTGAGATCATCCACGGTATAGAGGAAGACATCGTCCAGCTCACCGACTTCCGGCTCGATGTCCCGGGGCACGGCGATATCGACCATGAAGATCGGCCGGTGGCGACGCTTCTTCAGTGCCCGCTCGGCCATACCCTTGCCGAGAATCGGCAGCGGGGCCGCGGTGGACGAGATGACGATATCCGAGCGCACCAGCGCATCCGGAATCTCGCTCAGGGAGATCGCCTCGGCATTGAATTCCCGGGCCAGCACCTCGGCACGCTCACGGGTACGATTGGCAACGATCATGTTACGCACGCCCGCCTCACGCAGATGACGTGCCACCAGCTCGATGGTTTCGCCCGCACCGATCAACAGCGCACGGGAGCGGCCGAAGTCGTCGAATATCCGGCTAGCCAGACTGACCGCCGCGTAGGCGACCGAGACCGGGTTCTGGCCAATCCCGGTACGCGTGCGCACCTGCTTGGCCACCGAAAAGGTATGCTGGAACAGCAGTTCCAGCTCGCCGCCGAGCCCACTGGCCAGACGCGCCGACTGGTAGGCCTCCTTGAGCTGGCCGAGTATCTGCGGCTCACCCAGCACCATCGAATCCAGCCCAACGGCCACCCGCATCAAATGACGAGCGGCGTCATTGTCATGGTAGTGATAGGCACAGGAGGTCAGGTCATCCACCGGAAGCCCATGGAAATGGCTCAGCCAGTCGAGTATCAGCCGTTCACCGCTGGAGT
>SKVX01000203.1 GCA_007129225.1 Halomonas sp. | reverse complement strand
TCAACGTGCCGATCCCGGTGCCGGTGGCCTACTTCAGCTTCACCGGCTCGCGCGGCTCCAAGCTGGGCGACCTGGGCCCCAACGGCAAGCAGGCCATCGCCTTCTGGACCCAGACCAAGACCGTTACCGCCCGCTGGTTCGAGCCGGAGAACGTCTCCAGTGGTATCAACAGCACCATCTCGCTCAGCTGAGCTGAGCTGAAATCGGCTGATAGCCTGACCCACGGCCCCGCTTCATCGAGAAGCGGGGCCGTTTTCAGTTTATGGGGCCGGTTCAGATGATGGAGAGGGAGGCACCCCGAGGATGGCGAACAGCTCCGCGAGCGCCGGGTCATTTCGCTGGGCACGGAGGATGGCGTGGTCCACCACCGAGAAGCGGCCTGCCGAGGCCTGCAGGTATGACAGGCCGGTCGCCTCGTCGATGAAGCGGACCTCCGGCACCCTGGCGAGGCACTGCTTGAGGAAGCTACAGTTCCTGGCGATGGCCAGGCTGTCGTCGTCGGGATAGACCTCCGATGGGCAGGTCGCCAGAGTGTTGATCTTCTTGTAGCGATCGATGTTGACCAGGCCCAGGGGCGCCAGGATGTTCAGGATCTCACGGGTGCCATGGGCAATGGTCGTCGGCGGGGTATGCTTGGGAACGCTGTTGTCCAGGAAGTGGTATTCGAGCAGGGGGTGTCGGCTGTCCAGCCACTTGAAGAGCAGCTTGGGCATGCCGTCATAGGCCTCCACGCAGTGCCCCAGGAAATCCTCCACCGCCTTGTAGCGTCCCCGCGTCAGTCCACGTTCCCAGCCGCGTTCCACCGTCGCCTCCGGGGGGGTAACGACGAAATAGAAGTACATGGTGGTGACGTGCTTCGCATAGGTGGCATCCAGGAGCCGGGGGACCTTGTCCATGGAGAAGCTGTCGAAGCGAAACCGGTCGATCAGCAGGTGCGGGATGGAGCCCTCCCGCGCGGCCTTGTCGCGGATGTAGCGGTCCAGCTTGGCATCGATGAGCTTGACCTCCTTGCCGGCCAGTCGTCCGGCATACTTGTAGGCCTCGCCCAGGGCCTCGTAGTCGAGCAGCAGGCGGCGCCAGATATCGGGTGAGACGGTGCCGTACTGGTCTGGCTGGATGCCCAGTCCGCGCAGGGTGTCCTTGAGAAAGGAACGCAGGGAACTCTTGCCGGCGGCCGATGCCCCCTTGAGGCTGATCAGGATCGGCTCCCTGGCACAGGGGAGTCTTCCGTAGCCCTCGGTATGCATGGCCCGCTCGACATGGGGGGCGATCTGCTGCCCGAGGTAGCGGCTGCCGAAGTCGTTGCACACATGGCGGGAGATCAGCCTGGCCAGCAGTTCCCGGTCCACTCCGATATGGCCCTGGGTGGCGCCGATGGAGTTCAGGACACGGTAAGTACTCTTGTAGATGGCTCTTTCCAGCTCAACCTGCGCCGCCAGCCCCTTTTCCTTGATGTCCCGGATCACGTCATGGTGGCGTTCCTCGATGGGCCGCGCGTCCGCTGGTTGTGGTGTCGGCCGATCTCTGCCCAACCATCGGGACCACCACGAACTGGGTTCGGGATCGTTTGCCGTCGGTTCGGGTGCGAAGGCTGCAGTGAGGATACCGTTCACCCGACCGTGGATCTCGTCATACAGCCGGTCATACGCCTGCTGGAGCGCCGGCAGTTGGGGGGCCAGGTAGCCGGAAAGGATCGTCAGGGCGATGCTGCGGAAGTGCAGTCCCAGGAGCTCCTCTTCCTCGCCCTCCAGGACCACGACATCGGCTGTCACCTGCACGATCAACTCGTGCAGCACCAGGCGCTCCGCCCGGAAGGCGACAAGTTCCTCTTCCGCGAGCCCGGTGAGGGCCATCAGCTCGGGGATGTCGGACAGGCTTGAATAGACGTTGTCCGGACGATGAATCGTCTCCAGGGGCTTGTGGCGCCTGGGCAGCTCGGCGACCAGGCCGGGATTCCAAGCCGAAAACCGGGAATCGTCTCGATTAGCCATATCGGGAATCCATGCCTGCTGGGGCGTATCAGAGTTTGTCGAAGGGAGTCTGCAGCGATAGTGGCCCAGTCGACTGCGTGGAGCAATCCTCGAGGGTGTAGCCATACTTTCAACGGGCGCCAAAGCGTCGTTAGCTGATATGGTGGATTCAACACCTGCCAGCGAGGAGCTTACGTGACCAGGCGCCTCTCGTTTCCCTTGCCGTCCACCGTGCTGGTTCGCTGGTTGGCAATGCTGCTGTTCCTGCTGCCGTGGCAAGCCAAGGCCGCCATCGACGTGGGTGCTCTGCAGGGGGAGTTGAATCTCGGTCCGCACGTCCTCCTGCTGGAAGACCGTGCCCGTGAGTTCGATATCGCGGGGCTATTGCGAGATGGCGAGTCGCTGGAGTGGGGGCGCTCCCGCCAGGAAACCCTCAACTTCAGTTTTTCCGATTCCGCCTGGTGGCTGAAGCTGCGGGTCGAGAATAGTTCAGGCCGCCCAGTGCGCCGGCTGTTGGAGCTGGCCATGCCGTTGCACGACTATCTCGACGGCTATGTGGTGGACCCGCAGGGCGAGATCGTCAGGGAGTGGCGGACCGGTAACCGTCGGAGCTTCGACTCCCGTCCGATCGATCATCGCACCTTCGTGTTGCCTATCCATGTGCCGGCCGGCGAGTCGCGACAGGTTTTCCTGAGGCTGGATACCCACGACGGGCTCTATGATGCCACGCCACTCTTCCTCATGGATGATGCCAGCTTTCTGGCCAAGGCCCAGCGGGAGCTGATGGCCTTCAGCCTCTACTTCGGCGCCCTGTTGGCACTGTTGATCTACAACCTGCTGCTCTACCTTGCCACCCGTGAACGGCCGCTGCTGCACTACGTCATTTACCTCGGCACCTTCTTCATTCTGATGTTTTCGTCGCGAGGCTTTGCCTTTCAGTACTGGTGGCCTGAGATGCCGACGTTCAACAATCAGATGGTACCGCTCAACATCGGCCTGTTTGCCGTCACGCTGGCGTTTTTCAGTGACAGCTACCTCAACCTTCGCCAGCACGCACCTCGCTTGACCCGAGTGCTCTATGGGCTTGCCGGCCTATGTATGGTCAGCGCGCTACCGGCACTTTTCGGCCACTATGCGCCGGTATTCCATTTGATGATTCCCGGCGCCATCCTGCTTTCCTGCCTGTTGCTCGGCGTGGCGGCCTGGCGCAGCCTTTGCGGCGACACGCTGGCACGTATCTACCTGGTGGCGTGGAGCGTCCTGCTGATCGGCATCGCGCTTTACTTCCTGCGGGTGGCGGGGGTGCTGCCCTACAATATCGTCACCGAGTATGCCGTCCAGGTAGGCTCGGGAATCGAGTTCCTGCTGCTATCCTTGGGGCTGGCCTGGAAGATCAACCAGTTAAAGAACGAAAAGCTCGCCGCCGAGCGCGTCACCCTCGATCTGCAGCGTTCGCTCAACGAGCGCCTGGAAGCGCAGGTGCAACAGCGCACCCACGAGTTGGAAAAGGCCAACCAGCAGCTTACGACCCTGGCACGCACCGACCCTCTAACGGGGCTGCTGAATCGACGACAATTTCAGGAACTGATGGAAGAAGAATTGCAGCGACGGCGTCGCAGTGGCCAGCCGCTGCTGTTTGCGATAATGGATATTGATGATTTCAAGCTCTATAACGACACCTATGGCCATCACGCCGGCGATGAAGTGCTGGTCAGGGTATCCACTCTCATGCTGGAGCACTTTCGTCGAGCCGGCGACCGCCTGTTCCGCCTGGGAGGGGAGGAGTTCGGCCTGTTGCTGGACGTAGAGTCCCTGGAGGAGGGCCAGCAGGTGCTGGAGCAGTTCCGCGGGGCCCTCCAGGGGCTGAATATTCGCCACGAGACGTCCAGCTATGGGGTTGTCACGGCCTCGTTTGGCCTGGTGGCCTGTCGTGGGTGCGATGCCGTGAGTGATGTGGTAAGCCTCTACCGCCTTGCCGATCAGGCCATGTACGAGGCCAAGGCGCATCATCGGAACCGGGTGGTGACGTGCTCGCATTTGCAAGCGTCCGAATGAGTGCCGGCATGGACAAAGGGTTTACGTTGACGTTAACTATCGTTAACTCGCAGCGCTAATAATTTCTCACCCGGAGCCAGCCATGTCGACGCCCATCAGCCGCTTTCCCATACCCGAATCGATCCAGGACCTGCCAGCGGATATCCGCGACGCCATGTTGGCGGTGCAGGAGAAGGCCGGCTTCGTGCCCAACGTCTTCCTGATGCTGGCCCATCGCCCGGCCGAGTTCCGCGCCTTCTTCGCCTATCACGACGCGCTGATGGAGCGGGAGTCGGACACGCTGACCAAGGCCGAGAAGGAGATGATCGTGGTGGCAACCAGCGCCCGCAACCACTGCCTCTACTGCGTGGTGGCCCATGGTGCCCTGGTGCGCATCTACAGCAAGGACCCGCTGCTGGCCGACCAGGTTGCCATCAACCACCGCACGGCACCGCTGAGCGAGCGGCATCGCATCATGCTCGATTTCGCCTTTCACTGCGGCCTGGACGTGGGTGAACTCACCGACGAATGGCAGACTCGTCTGCTGGACGCCGGCTTCACCCTGGATGACATCTGGGACATCGGCGCCATCACCGCCTTCTTCGGGCTCTCCAACCGCCTGGTCACCCTTACCGGCACGCCACCCAACGACGAGTTCTACCTCATGGGCAGGCTGCCGCGGGAGAAGTGAGTACGCTGGATGCTCCAAGGGTCCCGGCGTAAGCTCGGGTCCTGAGCTCAGGGAGGGAGACATGGGAACGGAAAGAAAAGCTTGGACGGATATAGACCGGTTACTGGCGCTGTCTCTCTACTGTCGCCTGACATTTGGTCAATTACACCGGGAGCGACCGGAAGTCATTTGGCTGGCCGAACGAATGGGACGCTCGGCCGGCTCGGTTGCCATGAAGCTCTCTAATTATGCGAGTCTCGATCCAGAAGTGCTGGCGCTGGGCAAGAAGGGGCTGACCGGGGCATCCCACCAGGACCGCTTGCTTTGGCAGCGTTTTATTGCCGAGCCGGAAACCGTGGCACGAGAGTGTGAAGCCGCTTGGTTGGCGCTGGGTGCCGAGGTTGAGCGAGACGAGCAAGAGACCGACTACACCGGGCAGGATACGGTGGCCTTGCAGAAACGGCGTGCTGGGCAGTCGCTATTCCGTAAGGCGGTGATGATTCGCTATGACACTCGCTGTGTCATTACTGGCCTTCGTCACGAGGATTTGCTGATTGCCAGCCATATCATACCCTGGCAGTCGCGCCCCGAGTTCCGCCTCGACCCAGCCAATGGACTCTGCCTCAATGCCCTGCATGACCGAGCCTTCGACAAGGGCCTATTGGCTGTCGATGCCGTGGATCGTATCCGGGTCTCCCCAGAGTTGGCAGAAGTCGGGTTGAATGGTCAGCTCAAAGCGCAGCTTAGTGATATCGACGGACAGCTATTATCCTTGGCGAAATCAGCCTTTCCAAACCGCGACTATCTCGCTTGGCACTACCAAGAGTGCTTCCGGCGTTAACTCCTCAGGCGTTTTCCCGGCACGCCTCCAGTAACTGCAGCACCGGCACCAGCTGGCTTTCATGCAGCACCAGCACCGTTTCAGCTGTGGTGTCTTTCTCGGTGGGGGAGACCACGGCGAATTCGCCCTCTTCGAGGTGGAATTCGTGCACCTCGCGGTGTCCCGCGGGGGTGATGCAGTAGATCGAGCGGTAGGTTTCATCCTCGCCGTAGGTGAGGCGGTGGTAGACTTTGAAGAAGGTGTATAGATAGAGCCCCTGGTCGAAGGCGGGCCAGCGGGCGGGGATGGTGCGTGTCTCCTCGTCGAGTGCCTGGCCGTTGGCTTCGGCGCGAATGATGGCGTGCTCGAGCGGGCGGGCCAGCAGCGAGGCGTCATCCTGTGGGAACGGCTGCGAGGCCTCGAAGGCCTGGTGGTAGCGTTCGACCGCGCTGCGCAGGTCGTCCAGGGAGCCGATGCGATGGTCGCTATGCGCCAGGTCGGCGGGCTCGAAGCCGCCGTTTTCCCAGCCGTGGATCACCCTCAGCACAAGCTTGCCACGGGACATGGGCGCCAGTACCAAGGCCTGCAGGGCGACGCGCAGATGGAGCTGCCGCTCGATCACCTGATTGTCGAAGGCGCTGTAGGGGTCGGCGAAGATGGCGTGCAACTGGCCGGGGGCGTGTTCCTTGGCTTCGGTAAACGGCATCGGTAGTCTCGGCGAGAGTGGTCGTTCGCATGCAGCGACTGTTGTATCATCACTCGTCCCATCAATCATGGGCGCTAGATGGTGATATCGGCCATCCTGTGCATAACTTGAGTTAGTTTCGACAATTCGTTCACTGTCGCCAGGGGAGTCCCGCTTGCCGGCTCGAAATGGAGCCGGCCAGGGGGCTGAGAGGGCCTAGCGCTGACCCTGGAACCTGATCCGGTTCATACCGGCGGAGGAAGTGCGACATGCCCTACCTGACGTCTGCCGTGCTCGGCGCGGCGCTATTGTGCTTTGCCTTTCTGGGCCTGCGTGCCCGCCGGGCCGACGGCCCGCTCGATGACTACGTGACCGCCCGCAACTCACAGGGTGCCCAGGCCATCGGTCTGTCGTTCCTGGCCTCCAGCATGGGCGCCTGGATTCTCTTCGCGCCGCCTGAGATCGGTGCCTTCGTGGGGCCGGTGGCGCTGGCCGGCTACGCCATCGGCTCGTCGCTGCCGTTCCTGATACTGGGGCTCTACGGCCCGGCCATCCGCCGCCACCTGCCGCACGGGCGCAGCATCGGCGAATTCGCCGAGGCCTGCTATGGCGCCGGGGTGCGGCGCTGGGTCTCCTTCGTTTCCGTGGCCTACATGGCCATCTTCCTGGCCGCCGAGCTGACCGCCATCGGCGCCATTGCCGCGCTCCTCTCCGACGTGCCGCCTTCGCTGGTGATTCTCGGCGTGGCGGTGGTCACCCTGGTCTACACCACCCTGGGCGGCCTGAGGGCGAGCCTGGCCACCGATCGCTGGCAGGCCTGGCTGCTGCTGGCGCTGCTGGTGCTGGTCGGCGGCGTGGCCTGGTGGTGGCTGCCGCCCATGCCGGCCGGCGCAGTGATGCCTTCGATTCCCACCGGCAGCGCGCTCTCCGTGGCGCTGACCCTGGTAATCGCGGTCACCGCGGCGAACCTCTTCCACCAGGGCTACTGGCAGCGCATCTGGGCGGCCGAGGATGACCGAGCGCTGGGCCGCGGGGCGCTGCTGGGCGGGGTCAGCAGCCTGCTGGTGGTGATGGCCATCGGTGGCCTGGGCATACTGGCGGCCATGCACGCGCTGCCGCTGGGTGAGCCGCCGATTCCCTTCTTCGCCCTGCTCTCCGCCGCGCCCGCCTGGCTGGGCCTGCCGGCCCTGGTGCTGGCGGTCACCCTGGTGGCCTCCAGCGTGGATACGCTGCAGAACGCCATCGCCTCCATGGCGGTGGCAAGCTCCGGGAAGCGCGGGCTCTCGGTGCGCGCGGCGCGGCTGGTCACGGTGGCACTGATGTTGCCGGTGATCTGGGTGGCCCTGCAGGGCTTCTCGGTGCTGCGCCTGTTCCTGATCGCCGACCTGCTCTGCGCGGCCATCGTGGTGCCGGTGCTGCTGGGCCTGTGGCGGCGCATGTCACCGCTGGCGGCGGTGGCCGGCGGTGTGGCGGGCCTGCTCGGCGCGGTGCTGCCGGGCTGGATCACTCAGGGCAGCCTTGCCGCCGGTGTACTGGCGGCGAGCTTCCCGGACAGCATCCCGACCCTGGCGCCCTTCCTGGGTGCGCTGGTCGCCTCCACCCTGGCCAGCCTGCTGATCGCCTGGCTGCGTCCGGGGG